>JAEEIO010000074.1 GCA_016281405.1 Clostridiales bacterium
CGGCGATTAAAAGGAGAATCCCTTTGGCCCGTAAAAGCTTTTCCATGGACCTCACAAGCGGCTCCGTTTTGAAAAAGATGATTCTTTTTTCGGCGCCGCTCATATTTTCGAGCATACTTCAGCTTCTTTTCAACACCGCTGACGTAATAGTCGTCGGCCGCTTCGCGGGCGACGATTCGCTCGCCGCCGTCGGCTCCAACGGCGCCGTAGTCGGACTTATCACCAATCTCTTCGTAGGCTTTTCTGTAGGCGCCAACGTCGTCGCCGCGAGAGCCTTCGGAGCGGGGAAGGGCAAAGACCTCTCCGAGACCGTCCATACGGCCATGCTTCTTAGCGCCGTAAGCGGCGTCGTCCTCACTGTTATAGGCTTCTTCGGCGCCAAATACATCCTAATATGGATGCTCACCCCCGAATCCGTCCTACCGCTCGCGACCCTTTATCTTCAGATCTACTTCCTCGGCATGACCGCCATGATGGTCTATAACTTCGGAAGCGCGATACTCCGCGCCGTAGGCGACACACGCCGTCCCTTCCTCTTCCTCTTCATCGGCGGATGTATAAACGTCGCCCTTAACCTCCTTTTCGTCATAGTCTTCAAAATGGACGTCGCGGGCGTCGCCATAGCCACCGTCGTCTCTCAATGCGTCTCGGCGGCCCTCACCGTCCGCTGTCTCGTAAAAGAAAAAGGCGACTTCCGCCTCGAATTAAAGAAGCTCCGCGTTCATAAGGACAAGCTCGCGTCGATAGTCCGCATAGGCCTTCCCGCGGGCGTTCAGGGGATGCTTTTCTCGATATCGAACATAATAATCCAGTCCTCCGTCAACGGCTTCGGCGAGATAGTCATGTCCGGGAACGCCGCCGCCGCCAACCTCGAAGGCTACGTCTACGTCACTATGAACAGCTTCCATCAGGCCGCCGTCAGCTTCAACGGACAGAACTACGGCGCCAGACGCTTCGACCGCATAGTCCGCGTCTCGGTGACGGCAGAGCTTTGCGTCATAGTCGCCGGCACCGTCTTCGGTATGTCCGAAGCGATTTTCGGCGGCAGCCTCCTCTGGATATACACCACCAACGAAGCGGCCATACAGGCGGGCGTCATAAGGCTTTCGTTTATCGCGGGCACCTACGCCCTCTGCGGCATGCAGGACGTCATGGTCGGCCTGATGCGCGGCCTCGGCTATTCGATACTGCCGATGATAGTCACCCTCGTCGGCGTCTGCGGGTCGCGGCTCCTTTGGATTTTCACCGTCTTTCAGATGCCCGAATACCACAAACTCGAAGTCCTCTATTTCTCATACCCGATGTCGTGGATAATAACCTTCATAGCGCACCTTATCTGCTACATTTTCGTCCTTCAGAGCGTCAAAAACAAGCTTCGCGCCGACGCGGCCCTCCCCGATAGCTTCGTCGCGTCCGAAGAGGAAAAATAAAAGCCGTCAGCTGACGGCGGAAAGGTCGGTCCTATGCCTTTTATAATCGCGGGCGGCGTCCTGCTGCTCATCATCATCGTTTTCTTCGCAGGCACCTTCTGGGTTTGTCATAAATCCTTCACCAACCCGAGAAGAGACTCGGCCATGCTCTCGGCCTTGCTCTCCCACTATGCCGAGGAGATAAAGACGGGCGAGGATTATTTGCTCTCCCTTCCTTACGAGGACGTCAGTATAACGAGCTTCGACGGCCTCACCCTTCGCGGAAGATACATCAAGGCCGACGTGTCGAAACGCACCGTGATCTTCGTCCACGGCTACCAGAGCCGCGGCACGCGCGATTTCGCCCTCGCCGCAGAGTTTTACCGCTCGCAAGGCTGTGATATGTTGATTATCGACCACCGCGCCTGCGGCCGAAGCGACGGCAAATACATCACCTTCGGCGTCAAAGAGAGCCGCGACGTCGCCGACTGGGCTTTCTTCATAAGCAAAAAAGCCCCCGACCTGCCGCTCTATCTCGACGGCATCTCCTTAGGATCGGGCACTGTGCTCATGGCCTCGGGACTGCCTCTCCCCGAAAATACCGTCGGCATAATCTCCGACTGCGGCTTCACCTCGCCGTGGGATATCTGCACCCACGTTGCGAAAAGCTATTTCCGACTGCCGAAGTTCCCCTTTATGTATATCGCCGACTTATATTGCAACCTTTTCGCAAAGTTCTCGCTCCGCAAGGACGGCAAGGTCGCCGACGCCTTAAAGAAAAACAAGCTCCCTATAATCTTCGTCCACGGCGGCGCCGACAATTTCGTCCCGACACAGATGAGCCGCGACAATTATGCCGCGGCCGACTGTGAAAAGGAAATATATATTATTGACGGCGCGGCGCACGGACTTTCCTACGCCACCGAAAAGGAGTTCTGCGAGGAGAAGCTCATTTCGTTTTTCGAGCGGCACGACGGCTCTTTTCGACCGTCGAAAGCATAGTCGCGTCGAAAACGCGCGTCGGCAAAAACTTGTGTCCCAGCACGAAATAATCGGCGTATTTTCCCGCGCGGTATCTCGCGCGGGGATTTTTCTTGTTTACTGCTTTTAATATCGTCTTAGCGATGACCTCGGGCTCCGAATACTTGAAGCCCTCGTACATCGCCTTTACGCCCTCGACCGTTTCGTCGTAGGCGCCCGTGTGCGCCTGCCCGTCGAGATTGTCGAACATTATGCCGCTCCACGACGTCTTGATGAGTCCCGGCTCGATTATTATGGTTTTTATGCCGAACGGCGCGACCTCGGTGCGAAGGCAGTCCGAAAGACCCTCCAAAGCGTGCTTCGAGGCGTGATAGTAGCTCCCGAGCGGCGAATAGATCTTTCCCGCGAGCGACGTCACGTTGACTATCGTCCCGCTCTTTTGCTTTCTCATATAGGGCAGGACGAGCCTGATAAGGCTCGCGGCGGCGAAGAAGTTGACGTCGAACTGCGCTCTCGCCGCCTCGTCCGATACCTCCTCTACGGCGCCGTAAAGCCCGTATCCCGCGTTGTTTACGATGACGTCTATGCGGCCTTGCTCGGCTATGACCCTGTCGACGAGCGCCTTCAAGGCCGCTTCGTCGGTGACGTCGGTGACGACGGGGACGACCCCGTATTCCTTAAGCGGCTCCATTTTTTCGAGCCTCCTCGCGGCGGCGTATACCGTCTCGCCGCTTCTTGCGAGAAGGGAAGCGGTCTCGAAACCTATCCCCGACGACGCCCCCGTGACGATGCAAACTCTCCTTGGCATATAATGAACTGTCCTTTCTTTTCGTATATAATAATTATAACATCGACCCCGCAAAAAAGCAAAAAAACTTTTTATTAAAAAAATCAAAAAATCTATTGACAAAATAATGCCCATAGGCTATAATATTCAAGCGTCTTAACGAAAGACGAGGCAGCTACGGTCGGGGGAGCATAGCTCAGCTGGGAGAGCATCTGCCTTACAAGCAGGGGGTCACAGGTTCGAGCCCTGTTGTTCCCACCAGTATATACGGCTTTGTAGTTCAGTTGGTTAGAACGCCGCCCTGTCACGGCGGAGGTCGAGGGTTCGAGCCCCTTCAAAGTCGCCATTTTCCCCCATAACAGAATAGATTTCTGCCTCTGTAGCTCAGTTGGTAGAGCAGAGGACTGAAAATCCTCGTGTCGGTGGTCCGATTCCGCCCGGAGGCACCATCTGCGGATTTAGCTCATCTGGTAGAGCGCCACCTTGCCAAGGTGGAGGTAGCGA
>JAEEIO010000075.1 GCA_016281405.1 Clostridiales bacterium
AAGGGTAGTCGCAAGCGCCTTCTTCGCTTTTTCGGCGTATTCCGCCGCCGTCTTTGCGTCGAAACAGCCTTTTACGAATTTATCGTTAAGAGTCAGAGACATTGATTTCATCCTTTCAAAAGTTATCACTTATATTATAAAGTTTTATTCGGAGAAAGTCAACGCGAAGAGCACTTAAAAATAATTTTATTATAAAAAACCGTTGACAAACCGTTTTTCGGGTGCTATAATAATCGCGTTATCACTTTATCACGCTAAATTGATAAATCGGAGCGATAAGAATGGAAAAGTGGAAAAACGGCTCGACCGAACTTTTGTGCGAGGCTCTTCTTTCTCTCAGGACGAAAGAGGAGTGCTACGCATTTCTCGAGGATATATGCACAATAAAAGAAATCCTGGACATCTCCCAGCGTATGTCCATCGCCAGTCTTCTCGACAAGGGCGAAAACTATATTGCCGTCAGCAAGAAGACGGGCGCGAGCACCGCGACGATCAGCCGCGTCAGCCGCTCCTTCGAATACGGCGCGGGCGGCTACAAAACGGTCATCGACCGCATGAAATCGGAGAAATGAAAATGGAAAGAGAAGAACGCATGATATCCGCCCTCCGTTCGCTGTATGAGAAATACGGCTACACGCCTTACCGCATGAGCAAATTCGAGGAATACGATTTTTACTTAAAGAACAAAGAGTTTCTGAAAAGCGACCGCGTCCTCGCCTTTGCCGACACCGACGGCAAAATGATGGCCTTAAAGCCCGACGTCACCCTCTCGATAATCAAAAGCGGAGAAGACGTAAAAGGCGCGGTTCAAAAGGTATATTATAACGAAAACGTCTACCGCGTCTCCGAAAGCTCCCGCCGCTTCAGAGAAATTATGCAGTCGGGCGTCGAGTGCATCGGCGACGTCGGCCTTTACGATATTTACGAAGTCGTAAACCTCGCGGCCGAAAGCCTTGCCGCCGTCTCGGAAAGATTCGTCCTCGCCGTCTCGCACCTCGGCGTCGTCGACTCGGTTATAAAATCGGCCTCCGGCGACCCGCTGTTTCGCGACGCGGCGCTGAAGTGCGTCTCCGAGAAAAACGTCCACGATCTTAAAACGCTTTGCGGACGTTACGGCGTCTCCAAAATTGGCGTGAAGGCGGTCGAAACGCTTATCACCGCCTACGGCGACCGTAAAGCCGTCTTAAAGGCGCTTTCGGGCGTCGCCGATAAAAACTGCCTCGACGAGCTTAAAGCCGTCTCCGACCTTCTCGACTCCTCCCCCTATTCCGACCGCGTTCAGTTCGATTTCTCGCTCGTCGAGAAAAGCGGCTATTATAACGGCCTTCTCTTCAAGGGCTTCGTCGAAGGCGTGTCGGGCGAGGTGCTCTCGGGCGGTCAATACGACGGCATGATGAAAAAAATGGAAAGAGACTCCCGCGCCATAGGCTTCGCCGTCTATCTCGACCTTCTCGAAAAAATCGCAGGCGACCGCAAAAGCCCCTGCGTCGACGTTCTCGTCCTGTACGACGACAAGACCGACGTAAAAGACCTCGCCGCCGCCGTCTCTGAAATGACCGCCGAAGGAAAAACCGTAAGGGTGGGGAAGACCGTCCCCGAAAACCTCGGCTTCGGCGCGACCGTATCACTCAAAAAGGACTGATGAAAATGCTCAATATCGCGCTTCCCAAGGGTCGCCTCGGCGACAGGGTCTACGAGCTTTTCGAGGGCGCGGGCTACGAATGCCCCTCGATAAAGGACCCGGGACGCAAGCTTATATTCGAAAACGCCGATAAGGGCGTCCGCTATTTCTGGGTAAAGCCCTCCGACGTCTCGATTTACGTCGAGCGCGGCGCCGCCGATATAGGCGTCGCGGGCAAGGATATTCTTTTGGAATACTCGCCCGACGTCTACGAACTTTTGGACCTTCGCGTCGGCAAATGCCGCATGGCCGTCGCCGCGAAAAAGGAGCTTCGCCCCGACGACTTGAAAACCGTCCGCGTCGCCACCAAATTCGTGAATATCGCCTCCGACTACTATGCGAAAATCGGCAAAGACATCGACATAATAAAACTAAACGGCTCCGTCGAGCTCGCACCCATTTTAGACCTTTCCGACGTCATAGTCGACATCGTCGAAACGGGCACGACGCTTCGCGAAAACAACCTCGAGATAAAGACCGAAATAATGCCGATAAGCGCCCGCCTCATAGCCAACAAATCCTCTTTCCGCTTCAAAGCGGACGAGATTTCCCGCCTTGCAGCGGCCATGAAAAAAGAGGTAGAAAAAAATGATTAAGATAATGAAACGCGGCGACGTATCCGACGCAGAGATACTCTCCCGCCGCGACCTCTCAAAAGACGTCGGCTCCGCCGTCTCGGAAATAATCGCCGACGTTAAAGCCCGCGGCGACGCCGCTCTTTACGACTATACCGAACGCTTCGACGGCGTCCGCCTGACGTCTCTCGAGGTGACCGCCGCCGAAAAAGAAAAGGCCTTGGCCGAAATATCGGAAGAGTTTTTTGAAATACTGAAAGAGGCCGCCGCCAATATCCGCGCCTTCCACGAAAAGCAAGTAAGAAGCGGCTTTTCCTTCGAAAAGGCCGGCGGCGTGGTGCTCGGTCAGAAAATTACCCCTATCGAAAAAGTCGGACTTTATATACCCGGCGGCACCGCAGCTTATCCCTCGACCGTCCTTATGAACGCCATCCCCGCCAAAATCGCGGGATGCTCCGAAATAGTCATAACCACACCGTCGGGCAAGGACGGCCGCGTCCCCGCCGCCATAATCGCCGCGGCCTCCGTCGCGGGCGTAGACAGGATTTTCAAGATAGGCGGCGCCCAGGCCGTCGCGGCCCTCGCCTACGGCACCGCGACCGTCCCGAAGGTCGATAAAATAGTCGGCCCCGGCAACGCCTACGTCGCCGAAGCCAAAAAGCATGTATTCGGCGCGGTGTCAATAGATATGATAGCGGGCCCGAGCGAGATCCTTGTGATAGCCGACGGGACGTGCGATCCCGCCGTCGTCGCCGCGGATCTGCTGTCTCAGGCCGAGCACGATAAAAACGCCTCGGCGGTGCTCGTCACGACGAGCGAAGCGCTCGCCTCCGCCGTCAGCGCCGAGCTCGAGCGTCAGCTCCCGCTGCTTCCTCGCCGCGACATCGCCCGAGCCTCGATAGACGATAACGGCAAAATCATAATCGTCGGCTCTGTCGAAGAGGCGATTGAAATATCCAATGCCATCGCCCCCGAACACCTTGAAATATGCGTCGACGAGCCGTTTGGCTATCTCGACCTCGTTAAAAACGCCGGCTCGGTCTTCCTCGGCAAAAACTGTCCCGAGGCGCTCGGCGACTATTTCGCGGGACCCAACCACACCTTGCCCACAAGCGGCACCGCCCGCTTCTCGTCGCCCCTTTCGGTCGACGATTTCATCAAAAAGACGCAGTTTACCTATTACACCCCCGACGAGCTGTCGTCGGTCGCCGATAAAATAGCCTTTTTCGCAAAAAAGGAGGGTTTGGACGCCCACGCCGAAAGCGCGACCGTCCGATTCAAAAAGTAAAATGAGCGAATATTTGAGCAAGAGCTGCAAAAACCTGACGCCCTACGTCCCGGGAGAACAGCCCAGAGAGCGAAAATACCTGAAACTCAATACCAACGAGTCGCCCTTTCCTCCGTCGCCCTCGGTGATCGAGGCGGCGGCCGACGCGGCGAGAAACCTCAATCTCTACTCCGACCCCGAATGCCTGTCGCTTCGCGAGAAAATGGCGGCGCGCTACGGCATCGGACCCGAGAACGTGGTAATGGGCAACGGCTCCGACGAAATACTTTATTTCGCCTTCAAGGCCTTTGCCGACGCCGACCGCCCGCTTGTTTTCCCCGACGTCACCTACGGCTTTTACCCGGTCTTCGCCGACGTGAACGGCATCCCCTACGAAGAGATCCCCGTTGGCCCCGATTTTGAAATAGACCCCGACGACTACCTCGTAAAAGGCAAAACCGTCGTGATAGCCAACCCCAACGCCCCCACGGGTAGATTTTTGCCGCTTTGCGAAATAGAGCGGATAGCCGCCTTCGATCCCGAAAGGGTAGTGATAATAGACGAAGCCTACGTCGATTTCGGCGGAGAAAGCGCCGTCCGGCTCACGAAAAAGTATAAAAATCTCTTCGTCACGGGGACTTTTTCAAAATCCCGCTCCCTCGCGGGCGGACGTCTCGGCTTCGGAATAGCCTGCAAGGAGCTTATCGAGGACGTCAACACCGTCCGTTTCTCCTTCAACCCCTATAACGTCAACTCGATGACGGCGGCGGCGGGCGCCGCGGCCTTATCGGACGACGGATACTACGCCAAAAACTGCCGTATGATAATGGAAAACCGCGAATACACCGCCGAAAAACTCGAAAAACTCGGCTTTCGCGTCATTCCGTCCAAGACAAACTTTCTATTCGTCGAAAGTAACGCCGTCGACGGCCTCACGCTATATCGGGAACTTAAGAAAAGAAAAATATTGGTCAGACACTTTACATCTCCGAGAACGGCCAATTTCAACAGGATCACGGTAGGCACGCTCCGTCAGATGGAGATACTTTTAGAAACCGTCCGTAAAATACTGGAGGAATTAAAATGAGAAAAACAGAGATAAAACGCAAGACCGCGGAGACCGATATCGCCCTTAAACTCGACCTTGACGGCTCGGGAAAGAGCGTTTTGGCGACGGGGTGCGGCTTTTTGGACCATATGCTTACGCTTTTCGCCCGTCACGGCCGCTTCGACCTTGAGATAAGCTGCAAAGGCGACGTCGAGGTCGACTATCATCACACTGTCGAGGATATCGGCATCGCGCTTGGGCAGGCCTTCTCGAAGGCCCTCGGCGATAAAAAAGGCATAACCCGCTACGGCGACACCGTTTTGCCCATGGACGAGGCGCTTATCCTTACCGCCGTGGATATTTCGGGCCGCGGGATGCTCCTTTGCGACCTCAATATCCGAGCAAAAAAAGTCGGCGACTTCGACACCGAGCTTTGCGAGGAGTTTTTCACCGCTTTCGCCCGTAACGCAGGTATTACGCTCCATATAAGACAGCTCGCGGGCAGGAACTCGCACCACATAATAGAAGGCGTCTTCAAGTCGGCCGCAAGAAGCTTAAAGGACGCCGTCGCCATTGACCCCGCCCTCAAGGACGAAATACCCTCCACGAAAGGCGTTTTGTAATGATTGCAGTCATAGATTACGGCGTCGGAAACCTCTTTTCCCTCGTTAGCTCGCTTAAAACCGTCGGCGCCGACGTCAGAGTCGTCTCTGACCCGAAAGAGCTTGCCTCTGCCGACAAAATAGTCCTTCCAGGCGTCGGAGCCTTCGGCGACGCCGCGTTGAAACTCCGTGAAAGCGGCCTCGGCGACGCCCTTAAAGACGAGGCGAAGAAGGGCAAGCCCTTACTTGGCATCTGCCTCGGAATGCAGCTTTTGTTCGAGCGCAGTTACGAATACGGGACCCACGAGGGCCTCGGCCTTCTAAAAGGCGAAATAATCCCGATGGAAGGGAATATCCCCTCGGGTCTCAAAATCCCTCAGATAGGCTGGAACGCCCTTCACACCGTCAAAAAGTGTTATCTCGACCGCTATCTTTCCGAAAACGAGTGCGTTTATTTCGTCCACTCCTACTACGCCGACGGCTGCGCCGACAGTCTCGCGGCCACCGTCGAATACGGCAAAGAGATAACGGCAATGGTCTCTGAAGATAACGTTTCGGGCTGCCAGTTCCACCCCGAAAAAAGCGGCAAAGCGGGACTTTCGATACTACGCGCCTTTTACGAAGGAGATAAATAATGATAATCTTTCCCGCGATAGACTTATACGATAAAAAGGCCGTCCGTCTCTATAAGGGCGACTATAATAAAATGACCGTCTATTCCTCCGACCCCGTCTCGGTCGCAAAGGCTTTCGCGTCCTCCGGCGCAACCCACCTCCACCTCGTCGACCTCGAGGGCGCCAAGGACGGCTCGACGCCGAACCTCGACGTCATAGCCGAAATAGCCTCAGAAACCGACCTGTTTATTGAGATCGGCGGCGGCGTAAGGAATATGGAAACGGCAGAAAAATATCTGAATAAAGGAGTATCCCGCGTCATACTCGGTACCGCCGCCGTAAACGACAAAGCCTTCTTAAAGGCCGCCGTAAGCGAATACGGCGAGGCCATCGCCGTCGGCGCCGATGTGCTTGACGGTAAAATCGCCGTCCGCGGTTGGCTCGAGACCGCCGACGTCACCCTTTCCGACTTCCTCTCCGAAATGCAGTCTATAGGCGTCAAAAACGTGATCTGCACCGACATTTCCCGCGACGGCGCCATGCGAGGCGCAAATATCGCGCTTTACGGCAAACTCTCGAAAGAATATGAAATGGAAATCACCGCCTCGGGCGGCGTCTCGTCGATAGACGACGTCGTAAAACTGAAAAACTTCGGCCTTTACGGCGCCATAATCGGCAAGGCTCTCTACACGGGCGACCTCGACTTAAAGGAGGCGTTAAAAGCGGCGCTATGATAACCAAAAGAATTATCCCGTGCCTCGATATAAAAGACGGAAAAGTCGTAAAAGGCGTCAATTTTGAGGGCCTTCGCGACGTTTCCGACCCCGTCGGCCTTGCCGCCTACTACTCCGAAAACGGAGCCGACGAGCTCGTCTTCTACGACATCACCGCCTCTTTCGAAAACAGAAAACTCTTTACCGACATCCTCCGCGAAGTCGCCTCGAAGATTTTTATCCCCTTGACCGTCGGCGGCGGCATCGAAACCGTCGACGACTTCGACAGAGTCTTGAAATGCGGCGCCGACAAGGTGAGCGTCAACTCGGGCGCCATTAAAGATCACTCGCTTATTTCCGCCGCCGCGAGACGCTACGGCAACCAGTGCGTCGTCATCTCTGCCGACGTCAAGCGCGTAGACGGCGCCTTCCGCGTCTTCGCAAAGGGCGGACGCGTCGACACGGGCCTTGAAGCGATAAGCTGGATCAAAAAGTGCGTCGCCGACGGCGCGGGCGAGGTCGTTCTAAACTCGATAGACACAGACGGCGTCAAAAAGGGATTCGACCTCGAAATGCTTTCCGCCGTCGAAGCGGCCGTGAACGTTCCCGTCATCGCCTCGGGCGGAGCGGGGAAGGCCGAGGACTTCGTCACCCTCTTCAAAACCATCCCCGAGATAGACGCGGGCCTTGCCGCCTCGATCTTCCACTTCGGCGAGGTCAAAATACCCGAACTCAAAAAACTGCTTTCCGAAAACGGAATAAACGTGAGGTTATAATTATGATCGACATCGAAAAACTCAAATTCGACGAAAAAGGCTTAATTCCCGCCGTCGTCGTCGACGCGACTTCCAAAAAGGTACTCACCGTCGCCTATATGAATCGCGAGAGCCTTAAAATCTCCATAGAGAAAAAACTCACCTGCTTCTATAGCCGTTCCCGTAACGAACTCTGGCTCAAAGGCGAGACGAGCGGTAATTATCAGCATATCGTAAGCATAACCGCCGACTGCGATCTCGACTCCCTCGTCGTCGTCGTCGACAAGGACGGCCCCGCCTGTCACACGGGCGCCGACTCCTGCTTTTTTAACCCCGTCTACGTTAACAACGAGCGAAACGTTTTTTCCCTCGAAGGCCTCTACGACCTTCTTATAGACCGCAAAGAAAAACTCCCCGAAGGCTCCTACACCACCTACCTTTTCCAAAAGGGAAGAGACAAAATACTCAAAAAAGTCGGCGAAGAGTCGACCGAGGTTATAGTCGCGGGCAAGGGCGACGACAAAAAAGAGACGGTCTACGAAATCGCCGATCTCGCCTATCACGTCCTCGTCCTCATGGCCGATATGGGCATAACCGTCGAAGACGTCAGAAAAGAACTCGCCTCCCGTCACATAATCGACCATAAGGTCAAACAGGAAAAAATGACCTGAAAAAAGCCTCACGCGAAGCGTGAGGCTTTTTAATTACTTTATTCTCCCAAGGTCTTAAGCAAAAACGGCTTGAAAAACTTTCCGACGTCCGAATGCTCGTTGAACCCCTTGTCGATGTAATCGTGGAGGTTGCATTTCAGACCCGAGTTCTTCAAAAGCTCTATAAGATGCGAGCTATCCGTCGGATAAAGAAACTCACCGGAGGAATAGATCATGTTTATCTCTGTGTTTCCGTTCGCGTTCTTGACGGCCTCCTCCAAAAGCGCGTCGATCTGCTCCTCGGTAAACTTGGCGTCCTTCAGGATGATCGGCAGGGTAAGCGCCTGATGCTTGCCGCTGTGCTGTAAATACCACGCGATCCTGTATTGCGGCGAGCCACATATAACCTTTTCGACGTTCATCCTAAGTCCGTAAAGCAGAGCGCAGGTCGCGCCCTTAGAAGACCCCGCGAAGACCGTTTCCTTTATGTTTTTGCAGTCGGCCCTGACGCCGTTCACGAGCTTCGCGATTATATCGTGCTCGAGCAGCTTGCAGGAGTTGCCGAGATAGTAGGTGCCGAGCTCGTTGTAGCCGCCGGAGTCGAGAATGAAAAGCTTGTTCGCGGCCGTCTTTTTGAGCGTCCTGACGTAATTGTAGGTCGAGATCTTTTTAAGAGGCCAGCCCGAAAAGACGACGATCAGCCTGTCGCTTTTTCTGTTCCTGAAAAAGAGATATTTGACCTTTATTCCGCTGTCGAACGTCTTTTCCTTTTCATGTAGACGGATATAGAGCTTCATAAGGATTGAACGCAGCTTTTTCATTTTTCTTCGCGTCTTCCTTTCACGTTGTTTTACCGTAATTATAGCAGAAAAAAAGGAAAAATTCAATAGCGGTTATTCTGTTGCTTCGCGCTTGCCGAATAACAGGGCCCCTTAAAGCTTTTTGCAGACCGTTTTTTCGTTAATCGTCAGATTTCCGTCGTCAAACTTGATTCTGACCATCCCTCTTTTCCTACCGAACAGGTCTTCGCCGATGGGATAAAGCTTGAAGTCGAGAATATCGTCCTCGTCGTAGACGACCTTGCAGTAAAGCTCGCCGTCCTTCATATAGATTTCGTCGATAGGGAACTCTTCCTCGTTCTTTTCGTATTTGCCGCAAAAGCTTTCCCATTTCGACTTATCGGGATCTTTAATTTCAATATCCTCTATAGACTTAATCGGCTCGGGCTCGTTGCCCCTCGCTATCGCCATAAGACCGTTCCAGAAACCGAGTCCCGCTCTCATGTCCTTGGGATCTCTCGAAAAGAGCATAACGAGCACTCTGTCGGCGTCTATAAATCTCTCATACCAGGTGTTGACGCCGGGCATCCCGCCGCTGTGATTGACTATAAGCCCTAACTTCGGATCGTCGGCGACGCCCCATCCGAAGCCGTAGCCGTCGCAGTTTTCGCCTTCGTCAAAGCCTGAGACCGAGCCGTCGTTAAGCCTTGCGGGCGTATACATGAGCCGCTGTTCTTCGGCGGTTAAAATCTTGCCGGAGCGAAGAGCCCTGTCCCACTTCAGCATATTGAAGATGTTGGTGTAAACGTAGTCGTCGCCGTTAAGTCCGTCGACGGAAATAACTCCGTCGGCTTCCTCTTCTGATTCTATATCGGCGACGTATTTTTCGTTTTCCAAAACCGACGCGCGGGCGTAATTATCAAACGGCACGCCGTCCCTGCGGATGTGGCAGCATCTCGTCGACGTCATCCCCGCGGGCCCGAAGAGGTTCGTTTGCAAAAACTCCTCGTATTTCACGCCCGAGAGCCTCTCGACCAAAAGCGCGAGAAGATTGTATCCCGTGTTCGAATACTCGAATTTCTCACCGGGTTTGAATAAAGGCTTCAGCTTGGACTCGCACAGAAAGCGGACTATCTCGTCGTTCCCGGGGACTCTGTGTTCCGTTTTCCAAATATTTATAAACCAGTCGTCGTCGTCAAAGTAATCCGGCACGCCGCCCGTGTGGGTAAGAAGATGCCTTACCGTCACCCCGGGGTAGGGTATCTCGGGGAAGAACTTTGTTATCTCGTCCTCAAGACGCAAAAGACCCTTCCTTATGACGAGCATGACCGCCGCTGCCGTAAACTGCTTCGAGACCGAAGCGAGCTGAAATACCGTCTCTTCGGTAAGAGGCTTTTTCCCTTCGGGATCCTGAAATCCCTTCGCCCCCTTGAAGACTATTTCGCCCTTTTCGGCGTAAAGCCACGCGCCGTTAAGAGACCCTCTTTCAAACGTCTCGTTTGCCATTTTTTCAACTGTTTTGCTTAATTCCATTTGATTTTCTCCTTTAATAAACGATTTATAAATGCTAAAAATCAGAATTATTTCAATAATAAACGACCGGCGCCGTAACCGTGACTACTCCCGCTCGAAACTCCAGAACCCCGTCCCAGTCTCGGGATCGCGCTTTCTTCCGATAACGCCGTCCGTCACGGGCCGAAGCTCGATTTCCGCGGTATAAAGAACGGTAACCGACTTAATATGTCCGCCCGCCGTTTTTCGCTCCGTCCCGTCCTTGTATGAGAACATCGCGTGAGTATGGTGAAAAAGCCTGCCGTTTTCGGACGTGATATTTCCCGTTAAACTAATAAGCTCCAGCATACCTTCGACAGTCTCCGTCTCAAACGACCCTTTTTCGGGAATAAAGGTCTGTATCTCGGCCTTACTGCATCCGCCTATCCCCGAAAAGACTGCGGACTTTATGCCTTCCTTACGGCATATCTCAAGTAACTCCGTAATAATTTCCTCGCCCTTGTCGACCCTGACGTAGCATATACCGTTCATTATCCGATGATCCATTGTAAAGCGCCTCCGAACTCCCGATTTGCCCTTATATTTTCAATTATACTTGAAACGCGCTCGATTTACAATCCCTTAATCTGCTATATGCAGTAATCGCCGCCCGTCGGGCGGCGATACTTACGGCATTATTCAGATTAAGAGTTTTGATTTTTCAAAACGGCCATTTTGCTTAAAGAATCCCAGATTGAAGCTTTCTTCGGGATGATGCCTATGCCATAATTCTGCAACATCTTTTAATTCATCGGCAGTAATCAATAGAATCAAAGTGTCGTTTGTTAACGTGTATTTTACACACTCTTTTACGCTGTTTTCAGTAAAAGACGGAGCTATAACCATGAAAACTGAAACCGCTTTGTCGGAAGACTTGATATACCTGTCAAACTGAGAAATGTGATCTTGCAAATTAACAGGCGTCTCTTTAGATTTATTGTCCCATAAAATATACTTGTCATTAAACGAAAGTTTGCCGTCTGGGTGTTCAGTGCCAGTAAGCAAAAGAGGCTTGTTTTTAAGCAATACCTCAAACAAATAATCAGTTGCTTTTTCAAAGTAGTGCTCACAATCCAAATCTTTCGAAATCAGACCGTTTTCTCGCAAATAAGTGAGGTCTCGTTTTGCAAGTTCGTGGTAAACTTTATAATACTTTTCCCTTATATCTTCACTTGATATTTCAATTTTATGTAACTTATCATAGTATTCAAGTATTCTTGAAACAAGCGCAGATTTTGCGCCCGAGACACTTAGACCCAAATTTGCGCACCAATTCGATAGAACTTCGCAATCTAACCCGTCCCTCGGCGAAAAACCGCCGATAAGGTTTGACGGTTTGATTGTTTTAAGCACAATTTCCTGTAAATAGGGAACTGTAGGATTTTGAGGAACGTCTACCGTTGCAGTATTTGGACTATTGTTATACTTTTCGAGAATATCAATGAAATATTGCTTTTTAGTAACTTTTGTCACATACTGAATTAACTGTTTATAACCGTAATTTCTTATTTCAATGTCGTAATATTTTCTTAAACTCTGCGCTATCTCTTCAGGAATAATATCGCAAGGAATACCGTCAGAACTCTTAATATAAAACAGAATACCTGCAGATTGAAGGGTTCTTCTTGCTATATCAATGTCAGACCTTGTGTGTAATACGTTGCCTTTAGTGGGGAAACGACCGGCTTTTGCCTCAAGCATATTTTGCTCGCGAACAGTTATGTTAAGATATTTTCTTATTTTTTCGATTAAATTCTTTTCGTCAACAGAAATGTCGTTTTCGTGTTCCCAAGCTACGTCAAACACGTATTTCAAAAGCGAAAAATCTTTTGACATACTTTTGTAATCAAAATTATTCGATTCGTCAATTATGGATTGCTCATATTTTAATACGGCTTCTTCGGTTGCCTTGCAAGATGAAGTGAATTCGTCTTCGTCAAGCAAATACTCTTGTAAAAGAATGGGCGTTATAATTCTTACGACAGGGTTGTCGTGGAGCTTTAATTTATCTAACTGCTTTTCAATATTTTCAAACGAGGTATATTGACCTTCGGTTTTTAACAAGCTTGTTTTAAGCTCCGAAATATCAAGCCTTCGGCTATCTTCTACATAAGCACTTGCTATACGCTTTAATTCATTAAGGTTCATTGACAAGCTGATACAGTTTTGATAATTCATAATGCCCCTCCATATTCTTGAATAAAACAAAAATTTCCACAACTATTATATCATATATGCCGTAAATCGTCAAGTTTTTATCCCTCCGCATTGCTCCTTAATCGTCGCCCGAAATATTTTTTTCAATTCTCTTGACAACCGACGGCTTTTGAGTTAAAATATTTAGGCTTTAAGAGAGCATCCGGGTGTAGCGCAGCTTGGTAGCGCGCTTGAATGGGGTTCAAGAGGCCGCAGGTTCGACTCCTGTCACTCGGACCACGCAAAGGGCGTCAGCATAGGCTGACGCCCTTTGCAATAATATCCGTTTTTTACCGTTTTTTATTGATATTTCAGATTTATCGTGTATAATAGAATCAGTAGTAAGCGAAAGGAAACAAAACAATGAAAACCGTCGTTATAACAGGCTCGGCGAGAGGCTTCGGACTCTGCCAGGCTAAAAAATTCAAGGAACTCGGCTGTAACGTCGTTATTTCCGACGTAAACGAGGAAAACCTCAAAAAAGCCGCGAAAGAACTCGAAACAGTCGGACCCGCCGACACGAAAGTCGTCTCCACCCTTTGCGACGTGACCGACTGCAAGGCGCTGCAGGCGCTTTGGGATCTCGCAAAAAACTCCTTCGGCGCCGTCGATATCTGGGTCAACAACGCGGGCGTCAACTCGCCCGATAAGCCCGCTTACGAACTCACCGAAAAAGAGATAAGCTTCTTACTCGATATCGACCTCAAAGGCGCGATATACGGCTCGAAGATCGCCTTCGCGGGCATGAAGGAGCAGGGCTTCGGGCAGATATATAACGTCGAGGGCTACGGCTCCAACGACGCCATGATGACGGGCCTCACCCTTTACGGCACCGCAAAACGTGCCGTCACCTATTTCACTCTCTCCCTCGCCAAAGAAAGCGAAGAACTGACGGGCGGCAAGGTCTGCGTCTGCCGCCTCACCCCCGGTATAATGATAACCGATTTCATAAAGACCGCAAACGGCGGCGCCACTAAAATAGAACTCCCCGAAAAGACGAAAAAGGTCTATAATATCCTCGGCGACTACCCCGAGACCATCGTCGATTACTGCGCGCCGAAAATGCTCGCAAACACCAGGAACAACGCCCGTATCATGTGGCTCACAAACGCCCGCGCCTTCGGCAGATTTCTCACGGCCGGCTTCAAAAAGCGAGATTTCTTCTCTTGATAATCGTCAATACGTCCCCGAAAAATCGCGGTTATTTTCCGATAACCGCGGTTTTTTTATTATATTCGACGTAAAACCCGCTATTATATTGACAATATTCATTTTTTTATGTATACTATAAAATATAGATTTTTTCGCTATAATACGCGCGACGTCACGCCGCGCGGGAAAGGAATACGGGGTATCGTAAACGCCATGAAAAAAGCCTGGGTAATTTTCGTCAACGTCACAATAATGATAGCCATGCTCGTATTTGTGTTTATCTATTCCGATACCACAAACAAGGACTCGACGAAACTGCAGATAGAGCATTTCGAGAATACAACGATAACGATGAAGCACGTCACCGAGAATTATCTCGAGGGCGAGCAGCGTATATGCGACGTCTGGGCGCACTATATTGACAATAACGACCTGACGATAGAAGAGGCCGCCTCTTTCATCCGAAACTCCCACGTCTTACCCAACGCCTCGGTCCATATCGTCTACGCCGACACCCTCACGGGACTTTCCACCAAGGCGAGAAAGGACGACCCCGAAAACTACGCCGTCTCCTACGAGCGCCTTAATCTTTTAAGCGACGTCGGATGGATAGGGAATATCGGCGAGTCTATAAACGTATCCCGCGCCTACACCAACCCCGTAAACGGCGAACAGTCGATAGCCTTCTGCAACTCCATAAAGCTTCGCGACTCAGAAACGGGCGACGCCCGAAACGGCGTATTGCTCCGCGTCCTCCCGATCGCCGAGCTCGAGGAAAAATGGATATTCCCCAAAGAAGAGTTCCAGAACGCCGAGCTTTCTATAATCGACGACGACGGCGATTACATCATAAAAGGTCACTCCTTCAAAAATTCCAACCTCTTCGAGTTCTATAAATCCTACAACGTCGTCGACCCCGTCGTGACTCAGAAACTCTTCGCCGAGATCACCTCGTCCACAGGCTATTTCACCATGAAAAACTCCCGCGGAGAGGAGTGCATACTCGCCTATACCCCGGTCGCCTCGACCGAGGGCTGGACCTTACTCAGCTATATGCCCATGGCCGATCTCGGAGGCAACACCGAAAACTGGCACCTTATAGGCTTCGTCTCGGTAGGACTTCTCGTCCTCTTCGTCTTCGACCTTTCCATAATCCTCAGCTTCAATAAAAAGCTTCAGACTGCGGCCAAGGAAGCGGCGGCGGCAAACAAAGCCAAGACCGATTTCCTCTCGACCATGTCCCACGACATCCGCACTCCCATGAACGCCATAATCGGCCTCACGACCATCACCGAAAAGAATCTCGACGACAAAGAAGCCGTCGGCGAAAATTTACGCAAGATAACGCTTGCGAGCAATCATCTTCTCACGCTTATAAACGATATTCTCGACATCTCCAAGGTCGAGAGCGGAAAACTCAATTTCAGTCCGCAGAATTTCTCGATAGTCGAGACTGTCGAAAACCTCGTCAACATCTCTCAGCCGATGATAAAGGAAAAGAACATCGAATTCAAT
>JAEEIO010000076.1 GCA_016281405.1 Clostridiales bacterium
GAAAAACCGAGGCCCTCCGCCGAGGTTTTTTGGGGAGAGGAGGCGCAGCGAAATGAGTGAGAGACGGCGTTTTTATAAAAAAACGTCGTCGCAAGCGATATGAAGCTTGCGACGACGTGGCGGAGAAGATGGGATTTGACCTGCCCTGCGGGGCAGGCAGGGGAGCGGCTCTGACGTGCCACCGGCACGTCATTCACTCCCGCGCCCGTTCAAATCCCTTAAAGCACAAAAATATACCGCCAAGCGGCGATATATTTTTGTGGCGGAGAAGATGGGATTTGAACCCATGCGCCGGTAACCCGACCTACTCCCTTAGCAGGGGAGCCTCTTAACCACTTGAGTACTTCTCCTCGGTTAAGATATTTGAACCCTTTCGGGCGTATTTTTTTGGCGGAGGGAAAGGGATTCGAACCCTTGTGGGCTTTTGACCCAAACGGTTTTCAAGACCGCCTCGTTATGACCGCTTCGATACCCCTCCGTATAAACGGGGCCAATGCGGCTCCCTTTGATTGAGCGTTTTTAATTTTAACAAATATACGACTGTTTGTCAATCAAAAAATCAAATAAAAACGAAAAAAAGACTTGAATTTTTCCTCGCGCTGTGGTATTATATTTCGGCACGAAGAAAATGCACTGTTAGCTCAGCTGGATAGAGTGTCTGGCTACGAACCAGAAGGTCGGGGGTTCGAGTCCCTCACAGTGCGCCACGTCGTCGCAAGCTTCATATCGCTTGCGACGACGTTTTTTTATAAAAAACGCCGTCCTGCGCTCATTCCGCTACTCCTCCTCTCCCCAAAAAACCTCGGCGGAGGGCCTCGGTTTTTCGGGGTCCCCGTAAAAACCGCTTTTGCGGCTCCGCATTTTTGATTTCGTAAAAGGGACTCGAACCGTGAGCGGGAGCGTCCGCGAAGCGGACGCGACAGAGAAACAGCCCTGCGGGCTGTTTCGACGCTCACCCAACCGAGCGGAGCGAGGGCGAGAAAGTCCCTCACTCGTCGTCGTAAACTCCACATCCTTCGCGGCGGCGTAAAACGCCGAAAAAAACCTATAAAAAACACGGCGGCAAGTTTTCTTGCCGCCGATCGCGTTTATTTAAGTCTCGGGCAAAATCGAGACGGTTTTGACGGCGTCGCTTTCCATCAGGTAGGCGGTTATCTCCTCGACGGAGCCCTGTCTCGGGACCTGGAGTATGAGGTCGTAGGTTATCTCGCCGTTTTCCTTCGCTTCCATCCTCGTCTCGGCGATGCGCGTTTTGCGCTCCTTCAGAAAGTCGAGGAAAGGCTGGCGGAAGACGCCGTCGTTCACGACGGTGAACTGTATGCGCGAGGCGGAAAAGGCGTCGATGCCTATCTGCACCTTGTGCATGATAAACTGCGCGATGACTATGAAGACGGTCGCGACGCCCGCGATGATATACATCCCCGCGCCCGCGGCAAGTCCGATGCCCGCCGTCGCCCATATTCCCGCGGCGGTCGTGAGACCCTTGACGGTGGTGCCGTTACGGAAAATTATGCCCGCGCCGAGGAAGCTGACGCCTGTTATGACCTGCGCGGCTATACGGGCGGGGTCGGCCGCGGAGCCGACGTCGCCGAAGGCGTATTTCGAGACTATCATCATAAGCGCGGCGGCGGAGCAGACGACGAGATGAGTGCGGATGCCCGCTTCCTTGAAGCGCGTGCTGCGTTCGATGCCGACGGCGACGCCGCAGACGCCCGCGAAAAGTATGCGGAGAAAGAGTTCTCCTATCTGCCACCAGGTAAACTGGCTGTGAAGTATTTCGGTAAAGGTATTCATGGTTTTCTCCTCTCGCGTTTTGCCCGTTCCGGGCGGATAAAATATATACCATAAAAGGTGTTTTGTCAAGCGTTTTTTGCGGTTTGCCGCGGCTTTTGGCATCTTGAAAAAGCGTCGCGGACGTGGTATAATAATTATGTTATCAAATTGACGTCGAGGCGCCGCCATGCATTTCGGATTTTCCTACGTCGGGCTTATTTTTCTTATAATGCTTTTCGTGCCGAACTTCTTCTTCACGAAAAACAAACCCGAGGGCTACGACGGATACGCAAAAAACGAAAATAAAATACTGCTTGTTTTAGAGCGGGTCGGCGAGGTTTCGGTCTCGTGTCTCGTGCTGATTTTTTCCGATTTTAACCCGCACGGGTTCGACCTTTGGCTTTTATGGCTTGCCGCCGCGCTCTTTTTGATGATACTTTACGAAATCTTCTGGATCGGGTATTTCAAAAGCGAAAAGAAAATGAGTGACTTTTACTCGAGTATCCTCGGCGTCCCCGTGGCGGGGGCGACGTTGCCCGTTGTCGCCGTCCTTTGCATCGCGGCTTACGGCAAAAACCCGTTTTTACTCGCGGCGGGCGTGATACTCGGCGTCGGACATATCGGCATACACCTCGCGCATAAGAAGGAAGCCGCGGAAAAAGAGAAAAGCGCCCGTTGAAGTCCGACGTTCCCTTTTCTTTGCCAAGCGCCCGGCAGCTTTCCGCGATTTTTAAGGAGGATCCATATAATGAAGAGAATAATTACCGGTATCGTTTCGGCCGCGCTTGCGGCGATCCTCGTCTTTTGTCTCGCGGGATGCTCGAAATACGTCGCGCGTTACGCCGCCGTCGGTTACGTCCACTCGGAGACCTCACGGCGCGGCGATATGACCTTTGCGAGCTTCGAGGGCGCCGAGGTCTTCAAATTCCGAAGCGACAGGGAGCAAGACTCGGTCGTCTTCAACGCGACGCTGGAAAGCGGCAGGATGACAGTCTACGTCGACTGCGGCGACGGCTCAAAAAGAGAGCTCTTCACCCTCTCCTCGGGCGGGCATACCGAGGGATCGGGCGAGATCTTCACGGTCTCGGGCCCGATATACGTCATAGTTGAGACCGACGGGAAATGCGAAAACGGCAAGCTTTGCGTTATACTCGCGAGCGGACTTGCGACGTCCTTCCCCGACAGTTCGATTTAACGGAGGTAAAAAATGTTCGACGACAGAAGCAGTTTCTTCACAGGCTTTTCCGACGACGGCGACACCGATATTTTCGGAAACAAACAGGACGACGGCTTCGGCTTCGCGCCGCCTTCAAAGCCCGCTCCGCCCGAGCATTACCCGGGCGAGCCCGTGCCCGTCGCGAAGGGCTTCTGCCCGAAGGCGGGCGTCCCCTGCTCCCACATGGGCCCCGCAGGATGCGAGCTTTCGGAATGCGACGAATACGAGAAAAACGGCAGACAGTTCCAAGTCTTCGGACTTCTTAACGGCTGGTTCGATTGAATTATACCGTCCGCGGGAAAACGCGGGTCGCTTTCGCGACCCGTTTTTTTCGGTATAACGCGCGGAGGGCAAGATTTTTTATCGGTCGGCAAGTTTTTTTCAAAAAACCCTCGACAAAGCGATATAAAAATGAGATAATAAATATAATATAACGATACTTTTTTCGGAAGGAAAAACAGTAAATGCCCGTTAAAACAGTCAAATTCGGCGGCTCGTCTTTAGCCGACGAAAACCAGTTCAAGAAGGTCGCGGCGATCTGCAAAAGCGATCCGTCGCGGCGTTATATCGTGCCGTCGGCGCCGGGAAAGCGTTTCAAAGACGACGTCAAAGTGACCGATATGCTCTACGGCTGCTACGACGCCGTCGACTCCGACGAGTTCGAGAGCCGTTTCGCGGCCGTCAAGGCCCGTTTCGACGGCATTATTTCCGCGCTCGGGCTCGATATGTCGCTCGAGCACGAATACGAAAAGATCAAGACGTCGCTTCTCTTGCTTTCGGGGCGCGACTACGCCGCAAGCCGCGGCGAATACTTAAACGGCATGATACTCGCAAAGTATCTCGGCGTGCCGTTTATCGACGCCGCAAAGGTCATTTTCTTCAAAGAGGACGGCCGTTTCGACTCCGAGAAGACCAACGCCGTGCTGTCGGCTAAACTGAAGAAATACCCGACGGCGGTAATCCCCGGCTTTTACGGCTCGATGCCTAACGACACCATAAAGACCTTCTCAAGGGGCGGCTCGGACATCACGGGCGCCATCGTCGCGAGGGCGTCGCAGTCCGACCTTTACGAAAACTGGACCGACGTATCGGGCTTCTTTGCCGCCGACCCGAGAATAGTCGAAAATCCGAAGCTTATCAGCGTTATCACCTACAGAGAGCTTCGCGAGCTTTCATATATGGGCGCGTCGGTCTTACACGAGGACTCGGTTTTCCCCGTGAGGATAGCGTCTATTCCAATTAACATAAGAAACACCAATTCGCCCGAGGACGCGGGCACCCTCATAGTCGACGAGATAGAGAGCTCGAGGGGCGCTACCGTGACGGGCATTGCGGGGCGCAAGGGCTTTTGCTCCATCACCGTTGAGAAGGATATGATGAACTCGGCCCTCGGTTTCGGAAGAAAAATACTCGGCGTGCTCGAGCAAAACGGCGTTTCCTTCGAGCATATCCCCTCGGGGATAGACTCGGTTTCGGTCGTAGTCGCCGAGGCGTCCATCGCGGGCAAAGAGGAAAAAATCGAAAACGAGCTTAAAGAGCTTATTGACCCCGACCGTTTCGAGATAGAACGCGACCTCGCGCTCATATCGGTCGTCGGACGAGGCATGATAAGGAAAAAGGGTATTTCGGCGCGCCTCTTCACGGGTCTTGCCGACGCGGGCATAAACGTCAGGATGATAGACCAGGGCTCGGGCGAGCTTAACATCATCGTCGGCGTAGCGGAAAAGGACTTCGAAAACGCCGTAAGGGCA
>JAEEIO010000077.1 GCA_016281405.1 Clostridiales bacterium
ACGCTGCCGCCGCTGAAAAAGGTAAAGGAAAGCGCCTTCCCCGGGCATTTGGGACTGACTCTCGAGCCAAGCACGCCGGCCAAGAAGAAATCATCGAGAGGCTTGGAGGATAGAGTTATCGCAAAAAAACAGTACTTCAAAGAAGTATCGAACGGTATATAATTAAAGACTATTTCGAGACCGTCTACGGGGACCGCGTCGGCGAATTGTATGCCGGTATGCGGACCTATGCCCGTAACTTTGAACACAAATTTGTCGTCTTCAACAGACACTTTGGCATTATTAAAAGATTCCGCGCCAGACATCGGTTTAATTATTGTCCATTTGGAGGAAAGCGGATCATTTTCGACTTTGCTTCCAGTGCCGCTGCCGGGGCTGAACGCCTCATAGCTCTTGCTGCCGTCAGCGGTAGTTATCTTAAAATTTTTATAGGTGGTCATTTTTGAAGTGTCGGAGTCGCCGCTGTCAAAATTGGTCCCGAGCGCAAGCATTTTACCGTCGGAGGCCATTGTTTTCTCCGTGATTTTTACTTGATTAATATAAAGCGTTACTACACCCGCCCTAATTTCTATTTTAACATCGTTCCAGCCGGTCGGGCTAATTTTGGCGTCGCCGCTATTCATTCCTTCAAGACTGTCAAAATTGTTATTCGTCAACAAACTATCGAAAAGCCATAAGACTATATTGGATGAGTTGAAGTCGTTGCTTTCGTCATTTATAACAACGCTGAAACCGTCGTTCCAGTGTTTCTTACAACCCACCGCAAATGCGGCGCCGCCTTGATTAATGTCTTTAGTCTTCTTCGGTAATCTTACGTTAAAGGAAACGTCGTAATTGTCTCCGTAAGGAGTCGTATCAAACAAAACGGCGCATCTGGCCGTAAAAAAACCGGCGTGACGATATGATATAGCCAACGAGCCGTCGTCGTTCAGCGTATACATCGAAGCCGTAGTGCCGGAAGTAAACGTCCAATGCTCGTCGTCCAACACGCGAGTTCCGTCAGCAGCAAGAGGAAAGGCCGACATAAACGGAAGTAAAGTCAAAAACGTTAAGACCAACGCAAGTATTATTACGATATACCGTCTTATCTTTTTTTGCATAATCATACTCCTGATAATAATTATTTATTCTTGTCATGGCGCTGATGCCGTTGTTTCAAAAACATATAACCAGTATTATTTTACCCCTCCCATAATGAATTGTCAAGTGATCTTAAAATACTCGCGGCGTCTGCTTCTTCATACGGCGACATGTTGACTGCGGGCGGGCGGATGTGTTATAATTGGTTTGAGAAAACGGAAAGGAGTGGTGCGGTACGGCGAAGTATCTCGTGACGGGCGCGGCGGGCGGCATGGGTAAGGCCGTCTGTCTTGCTTTGCGCGGCGCGGGACACGAGGTCGTCGCCGTCGACTTAAAGGAGCCCGCGGAAAAGACGCCGTGGCGGTTTATAAAGGCCGACGTCACCGACGGAAAGCAGGTCGAAGAGGCCGTTTCGGGCCTCGGGCCGCTTGACGGCGTCGTCCACGCGGCAGGACTTTACAAGCTCGATTCGCTCGTGGAAATGGACGAAAGCGAATTTTTGAAAATATTTGACGTCAATCTTTTCGGCGTCTACCGCGTCAACAAGGCGGCCGCGCCGCTTATTAAAAAAGGCGGGCGGATCGTTATCATCACGAGCGAACTCGCTCCGCTTTTTCCCCTTCCCTTCACGGGCGTTTACGCCGTCACCAAGGCGGCGCTCGACAGATACGCCGATTCGCTTAGGATGGAGCTTCAGCTTCTCGGAATATCCGTCTCGGTCGTGAGACCCGGGGCGGTAAAAACAGATATGTTGCCCGCGTCCACCGCGGCGCTCGACGGATTTTGCGGAAAGACTAAGCTTTACCCCGTAAACGCGGGACGGTTCAAGAAAATTGTCGACGGCGTGGAGTCGAAAAGCGTCCCGCCCGAAAAGGTGGCAAAAGCGATTATGAAGGCGCTTACCGCAAGACGTCCGCGGCTCGTTTACAACGTGAACAGAAATCCGCTTTTGCTGATTTTTAACGCCTTGCCGAAAAGGCTGCAGCTGTTTGTTATCGGAAAAATACTCAAATAAGAGTCGCCCCGTAAAGGCGGTGCGGACAAGGGATGTATAGGTTTTACGCGGCCCTTTTCCGTTCATACTGTGTTAAAAAGAAGCGGCCATACGTCAGTATGGCCGCCGTCTTTGACAAAGTATCGCGCGAAAAGATCCGCTCCGGCGGCTATAAATCCCTTATTCGCACCGCCTAAAGACGGGGCGGGTTTTTTATTTTTTCTTTTCGGTATGCTCTTTTCGCCACGCCTTTATTTCGGCGAGGCGTTCTTTTATTTTCGCCTCGGCGCCCAGTCCGTCGGGGGTGTAATACTCGCGGCCGACGAGGGAGTCGGGGAGGCACTGCATATCGGTGATTTTGTCTTCAAAGTCGTGGGCGTATTTATAGCCCTTGCCGTAGCCGACCTCGCGCATCAGTTTGGTGACGCCGTTCCGTATCTGGAGCGGCACGGGCTCGGCGAGGTGCTCGAGGGCGTCCTCTTTGGCGCGCATATAGGCGACGTCGACGGCGTTCGATTTGGGCGCGAGTGAGAAATAGACGACCGCTTCGGTCAGGTGGACGGTGCATTCGGGCATCCCTATAAAGTGGCAGGCCTGATAGGCCGCGACGCCGAGTTCTATGGCTCTCGGGTCGGCAAGGCCTATATCCTCGCTCGCGAAGCGAAGGACGCGGCGGGCGATATAGAGCGGGTCCTCGCCCGCCTCGAGCATACGGGCGAGCCAGTATACCGCGGCGTCAGGGTCGGAGTTTCGCATGGATTTATGGAGCGCCGAGATGAGGTTATAGTGTTCCTCGCCGCTTTTATCGTATAAAAGCGACTTGCGGGAGGTGCACTGCTCAACCGTCTCTTTTGTGACTTTAAGCGTTCCGTTTTCGCTTTCGCCGTTAAGGACGGCCATCTCGAGAGTCGAGAGGGCGGTGCGGGCGTCGCCGTTAGCGAAGGCCGCTATCATCGAGACGGCGTCGTCGTCAATTTCGAGTTTATGGTCGCCGTAGCCCTCGGGGGAGGTTACGGCGCGGCGTAAAAGCTCGGTTATCTCGTCTTCGCCAAGCGCCTTTAAGACGAAGACCTTACAGCGCGACAGAAGCGCGCCGTTTACCTCGAAGGAGGGGTTTTCGGTGGTGGCGCCTATCAGGATGATGCTTCCCTTTTCGACGAAGGGCAGAAAGGCGTCCTGCTGGGCCTTGTTGAAGCGGTGTATCTCGTCGACGAAAAGGATGGTCTTTTCGCCGAAAATGCGGCTTTCCTCGGCCGAGGCCATGACGCTTTTTATCTCTTTTATGCCGCTCGTGACGGCCGAAAAGTTGATAAATCTCGCGTGGGTGCAGTTCGCGATGACGGTGGCGATGGTGGTCTTGCCGACGCCCGGCGGGCCCCAGAAGATCATCGAGGGGACGTTGTCCTGCTCTATCATGCGGCGAAGTATTTTGCCCTCGCCGAGCAGGTGCTTCTGGCCGACGATCTCGTCGAGCGTGCGCGGCCGCATGCGGGATGCGAGCGGCTGGGAGAGCTTATCGGTGAGCATATTCTGCTGTTCTGTCACGGTCATCACCTCATTTGATTATTATATCACTTTGGGATGGAAAAAGCAAGGAAAGAAAAGGAGGCCCCCCGCGCCCGGGAGCGGCGGGACGGCGGCGGGGTCGGCGGCTCGGTCGCGAGCGGCGCGGGGGCGGGACGGGGAAAGGGCGGCGGAGTTAAAATGATTACAAAACTGTTATGGCTTTTAGCACTAAATTGTCAATTACCGCTTGCAAAAAGCAGAATTATATGTTAAAATAACTGCACTAAACGCGGATGTAGTTCAGTGGCAGAATATCGGCTTCCCAAGCCGACTATGCGGGTTCGATTCCCGTCATCCGCTCCACAACAAAAGAGAGCCCTTGTGGCTCTCTTTTGTTGTGGCATATAGAAAAACGGGAATCGAAGGCCGAGGGGAGTGAATGACACGCCGGGGGCGTGTCAGAGCCCGAGGTGACCGAGCGGCGTCGAGCCGCGAGAAGATTCCCGTCATCCGCTCCACGTCGGAGCAAAGTCCGCTTTGCTCCGACGCTTTTTATTCAAAAAGCGCCGTCCGCCCGCTCCCTTGCTCCTCCTTTCCCCAAAAAACGTCGGCGGAGGGCCTCCGTTTTTCGGGGACCCCCGAGAAATAGCCCTTGCGGCTCTCTTTTGTTGTGGCATATAGAAAAACGGGAATCGAAGGCCGAGGAAAACAAAAGCAGATTATTAAAAACTCCCGCCTCGCGGCGGGAGTTTTTGTTTTACAGGCTTTCTTTGAAGACGGTTTTCAGCCATCTGTCGGCGATTATATAAGCGCCGCCCATGGCGGGGTGAATGCCGTCCTTACTGCAGTAGTCGACGCCGTATCTTTCGGCGGCTTCGTCGAGATCTTTTTGGAGTGGGACGAAGATGCATTTACAGTCCTTTGCAATCTGCTTCACGGCCTTTGCGTATTTCTTTATCTCGGAGAAGCGCTTGAACTCGGGTTCGGTGAAAGCGGTCTTCAGCACGAAAGGCTCCATGAGGACTATTTTCGCGTTCGGGAGGGTCTTTTGCGTGTCCTCGACGAGCATGCGGTAGACCTTTTCGTAGCGGTCGAGGGCGACTCCGTCGCTGCGCTTTAATTCGTGAAAGACGTCGTTTATGCCGACGAGGATCGACACCATGTCGGGATTATGGTTCCAGACGTCGATTTTCACTCTCGCGTAGAGGTCGACGACTTTATTGCCGCTTATGCCGCGGTTGATAACTTCGTGTTCGAGCGGATGCCTGCCCGCGAGGGCAGCGGCAATGATGAAGGGGTATCCCATGCCGAGGGCGGCGGGATGGTCGGCGAGTTCGCGGTTTCTGGCGACGTCGGTTATCGAGTCGCCGTAAAACAGTATTTTCATTTTGCGCGCTCCTTAACTATTATGAAAGTATTATAGCACAAAATCGTAAAAAATGCAAAAAATCCCGCCGAAAAGGCGGGATTTTTGAGTTTTTTGGGGAAAGGAGGAGCAGCGAAATGAATAAGAGGCGGCTTTTCTTTGAAAAGCCGCCTCGAATGATATGAAGTTTGCGAAAAAAGGGGCCCCCGAAAACGGCGAGGCTTCCTCGAGCCGTTTTTGGGGAGAGGAGGAGCAGCGGAGAAAATGAGCGGCGGCCTTTCGTTGAAAGGCCGCCGCGAAAGGGACGGAGCTTGCGAAAAAAGGGGCCCCCGAAAACGGCGAGGCTTCCTCG
>JAEEIO010000001.1 GCA_016281405.1 Clostridiales bacterium
AAATACAATAAATAATTATATCATATTTTTCAAAAAATGCAAGAATGCAAAAAAGCGTCGGAGCAAAGCGGACTTTGCGATTTCCGCAGGGGCCCCCGAAAACGGCGAGGCCTCCTCGAGCCGTTTTTGGGGTAAAGGAGGAGCAGCGGAACGAGCCAAGCGGTGATTTTTAATGCGAAGCATAAAAAAATCGCCGCAAGCGATATGGAGCTTGTGTGTTTCTCGGCGCCCCCGAAAAACGGAGGCCCTCCGCCGAGGTTTTTTGGGGAAAGGAGGAGCAAGGGAGCGGGCGTATGGCGCTTTTTTGAATAAAAAAGCGTCGGAGCAAAGCGGACTTTGCTCCGACGTGGTGAACCATCGGAGAATCGAACTCCGGACACCATGATTAAAAGTCATGTGCTCTACCTACTGAGCTAATGGTTCGTAAACACCTAAATATTATAGCAACCGTCGGGTGTTTTGTCAACGGTTAAATTCAAAAAATCAATTATTTTTTCTCGTTCATTTTGGCGATCTTCGCCCTGACCTGACGAACGGATTTAATAGACTCGTCGAGACGTGCCTCGGCGTCGCTCATATTTTCGTCCACGAACTTGCAGGCGGCGGCGCGAAGTCTCGCGGCCTCGTCCTCGGCGGCTTTGATAAGCTCGTCGGCGCGCTTTTTGGCCTCTTTGGTGATGCGGTCGTTATCGAGGAGATACTGCGCCTTCGATTCGGCGGCGGCAAGCTTGGCGTCGTATTCCTTCTTTGAGCGCTCGATAATCTTGTCGCGCTCGGCGCATATCTCACTCGCCGTTTTCATCTCCATGGGGAGATTGACGCGAAGCTCCTCGAGTTTTGTTCGCAGTAATTCGCCGTTTACGACGCATTTTCCGCCGGAAAGCGGCACGTTGAAGGCCTCTTCGGCCATTTCGTCGAGTTCGTCGAGGATATTTTCAAATAAAGTAGCCATTATCTTATCTCCTTTAAGTATTCTATCGCGGCGGCGGGCATGACGTTCTTTAAGTCTTTTCCGTAGATTATGAATTCGCGGGCGACGGTGGAGGAAACGAAGTCTTTGGCTCCGTCTGAAAAAAGGCAGACGGTCTCGACCGTGGGGTCGGCGGTCTTATAGGCGGAGTTAATCATCTTTTCGTATTCGAAATCGGAGGCTCCGCGAAGTCCGCGGACGACGTAGGAGGCGCCGACGGCCGCAAGGTAGTCGGTCGTAAAGCCGGTGTAGCTCGAGACCTCGACGTTTTCAAGGTCTTTGAGAGAGCGGCGGAGCATTTCGAGGCGTTCGGCCGCGGAAAACATATATTTCTTTTCGGTGTTCACCGAAACGGCGACGATGAGACGGTCGAAAAGGCGCGCGGCGCGCTTTATGACGTCGACGTGGCCGACGGTGACGGGGTCGAAGCTGCCGGGAAAGACGGCGGTTTTCATGGTTCTTCCCTCCTGTATATCCAGATACGGACGTGGCCGTATTTTCTTTCTTTTATAAGCGTTAAGGGGCCGTAGGTTTCCCCGAGTTTGGCGTCGGCGGCAGTCTCGCAGACGACAAGAGCCGACGAAGAAAGGGCCGCGGGGGACTTTGAGAGGGTTTCGAGCGACTTTTCGCATAGTCCGCTTCCGTAGGGCGGGTCGCTAAAGACTATATCGAAGGGGCGGCCGCGATAGGATGCGATATAGGCGAGGGCGTCGGTGGTAAAAAGTGAAATATTATCTGTAAAGCCGCAGGCCTTTATATTCTTTTTTATCACCTCGGCGGCGTCTCGCGATATTTCGCATACGACGGCGCCCGAAGCGCCGCGGCTGACGGTCTCGATAGCGAGCTGACCGCTTCCGCCGAAGAGGTCGAGGCAGTAGGAGTCGGCGACGTCGAACTGTATGAGGTTGAAAATCGACTCTTTTACGCTGTCGAGCGTGGGTCTTGTGGCGTCGCCCGCGGGCGAAAAGAGCTTCTTTCCCCTTCTTGTGCCTGAAATTACTCTCATTTCGGTATCCTTTTTTGTTTTTATACTTTAATTATAAAGCATTTATTATCCGCCGTCAACAATATTGATTATTTTTGTTATTATATGGGTAGAGTATGAATATAATCTATTGACGGTGATGATATGAAAACGATTTTCAAAAAAAGAAAACCGGCGGGACGCCGCGAGGCGCTGATTTGCGACCTTAACGAGACCAAAAGCCGCATCGAGGCGGCGGAGGGCGCCTTCTCGTTTGCGACAGACCCCGACATGATTGAGTCGGCGGTGTTGGAATTAGGCGCGCTCGGGGCGAGATACGGGAAGATTTTAAGAGAGATAAGGGAATTAAGGGACGCCGACGAGGCGGTCTGACGGAGGGATCAAAATGTCGTTGACGGATATTATAATTTGCGGCGCGGGCGCGGTGTGCGCAGTCGTGTTTTTGTTTTCAAGAAGGGCGAAGGACTACCTTAAGAGTATGCTTCTCGGGCTCGGTGCGCTCGTTTTGGTCAACGCGGCGTCGGTTTTTACGGGCGCGGCGGTGAGAGTGACGGCGGGGACCGTGGGGTCGGCCGTCTTTTTCGGCGTGCCGGGGGTCATTATGTCGCTGGTGATGAATCTGATGTGAATCTCGGGGCCCACGAAAACGGCGGATCGAGTATTCCGCCGTTTTTGTGGTAAAGGAGGAGCAGCGGAATGAGCCAAGCGGCGATTTTGGGCGCGAAGCGAAAAAAATCGTCGCAAGCGATATACGCTTGCGACGACGTGGTGAAGATGAATGGATTTGAACCATCGACCCCTTGCATGTCAAGCAAGTGCTCTAACCAGCTGAGCTACACCTTCAAAAATATCAAATTGGCGGAAAGAGAGGGATTCGAACCCTCGAAGCGCTATTAACGCTTACACGATTTCCAATCGTGCGCCTTAGACCAGCTCAGCCATCTTTCCGGGTCGAGACCGTCTAATTTTTTTCGACCCGTCTATTATACATAAACGGAAGATAAAAATCAAGTCTTTTTTTAATTATTTTTTATTTTTTCTTTTCGGGGGGCAATTCCTCGGGTTTATCGGTCGCGTCGGTGAAAATCTGCTCGGGGATTTCCTTGTTTTCTTCCTCGTAGGGATCGATCATTATCTTCTTGACGACGGGATAGACTATGAAAACGACAGTCGCGCCCATGAGCGAGAGAAGGAAGAGCATGCAAAGTATTATCGAAAACGGGAAAAGCGCCCAGATTATTAAGAAAACATAGACGAGGGTGAAGAACATGGCTATAAAGTTTTGCTTTATGCCGATGACTATCATCAGAAAGGAGTTTTTCAAAACCGAGCCGAAGCGGAGGTCGAAGGTGACCATCAAAAGATAGGTGTAAAACTGCATCATACCGTAGACTATACATATAACGCCGAGGAGGATTGCGAAGGCGATGCGGAGTCCCTGTGAGGTTATTACCTCGGGGCTGAAGACGTAAAAGCTGAAGGCGACGAACATTAAAAAGCCGAAGACGGCGTTTATGAGCATCATGGCCGTCCCCTGCTTCCAGTTATTCTTGAAGCCCTTGAAAAAGTCGTGTATGACGAAAATGGGTTTGCCCGCTATTATGTTTTTAACGCAATACGTGAAGCCCGCGGTTGAGGCGCCTATAGTGACGACGGGAAGGCACATGCCGAAATAGAGGGCGTTTAGCGCCATCAGCTGCCAGAAATGGCCGAAGAAGATATCGAAGAAGCGGAAGAGGGCGGTCTTTTTACGCTCGTTCTTCCCTACTCCCGGGCCTTCTTTATAATAGCTTTTATCGAAAAATCCCATTTTAACGCTTCCTTTTCTTTTTAGACGCGGCTTCGGGGTGATATTTTTTATATACCTCGAGCTGTTTGTTTATATTCAGATTGTAGCTGTAGCTTTGGGTGGTCGAAAACGAGGAGTGGCCGAGTAAGAGCTGGACAGAGTGAAGATCGGCGCCGTTTTCTATGAGGTGCGCCGCGAATGAGTGACGCATGGTCTGGACGGTGACGTCTTTTTTTATGCCCGCCGCGTTAGCGTATTTTTTGAGTATTTTCCAAAGTCCCTGACGGGTGAGTCTGGCGCCGTCGATATTTACGAAAAGCGCCGTTTCGTTCTCGTCGCGGACGAGGAGCGGGCGGGACATTTTGAGGTAGGCGCGGATATAGGAGCAGGCGGTGTCGTGCACGGGGACGACGCGCACCGCTTTTGCGCCCTTGACGTTAATATAGCCGAGTTGGGTGTTGACGGAAGAAAGGTCGGCGGCGATAAGTTCGGACGCCTTTATGTCCGAGGCGTAAAGAAGCTCCAGTATCGTGCGGTCCC
>JAEEIO010000078.1 GCA_016281405.1 Clostridiales bacterium
CGGCTGTATTCATCCAGCGCTCGCGCGGGTACGCCGTGCGAAAGACCCTCTCTTACGGCGACGTAAAGGAGATATGCGACGCCGTAAGGCAGGTAAACAAGACCGCCCCCGTGATACTTGACAACTGCTACGGCGAGTTCTGCGAGACCCGCTCTCCCCTCGCGGCGGGAGCAGACCTTATATGCGGCTCTCTCATCAAAAACCCCGGCGGAGGTTTGGCCCCCGGCGGCGGGTATATAGTCGGCAGGAAAGACCTTGTCGAACGCGCGGCGAACCGCCTGACCCTTCCGGGCATAGGCGGCGAGTGCGGCGCGACCTACGGGCAGAACCGCCTTTTGTTCCAGGGGCTTTTCATGGCGCCCCACACGACGGCGCAGGCGCTCAAAACGATGGCTTTCGCCGCCGCCGCGCTCGAGGAGCTGGGCTACGAGGTGTCGCCCGCGTCGACCGACGAGCGTTACGACATAATTCAGACGATAAGCTTCAAGCGCCCCGAGCCGCTTCTCGCCTTTTGCCGCGGCATACAGGAGGGCGCGCCGGTCGACTCCTTCGTCACCCCCGAGCCGTGGGATATGCCCGGCTACGACTGCCCCGTCGTCATGGCGGCGGGCGCCTTCGTGCAGGGCTCGTCCATAGAGCTTTCGTGCGACGCGCCCATGCGCGAGCCGTACACCGCCTATCTTCAGGGCGGGCTCACCTACGAATCGGGCAAATACGGCATAATGAAGGCGCTTTCTCGCCTTGCGGAGACCTGATATGAAGATACTGGGAATAGACCCCGGCTACGCGATAGTCGGTTTCGGCGCAATTGAGACGGCGCGCGGAAGCTCCCGCGTTCTGACCCACGGCGCGATAACCACAAAGGCGCACACCCCGATGCTCGACCGCCTTTCGGAGATATACCGCGAAATGCGGACCCTGCTCGACATGGTGCGCCCCGACGCCGTTTCGATAGAAGAGCTTTTCTTCAACACGAACACGACGACGGCGATACAGGTGGCTCAGGCGCGCGGCGTGATACTTCTCGCCTGCGCCGAAAGCGGGCTTCCCGTTTACGAATACACCCCCCTGCAGGTAAAGCAGGCGGTCGTCGGCTACGGCAGAGCCGAGAAGCACCAGGTCATGGAGATGACGCGGATAATGCTCTCGCTCGACAAGATACCCAAGCCCGACGACGCCGCCGACGCGCTCGCGCTCGCCCTTTGCCACGCCGCGAACGCAAGCTCTCTTTTATCCCGCGTTTAAGGAGTGATCTTATGAAAAAAAGATGCTTATCTCTGCTGCTCGTTTTGCTCTGCCTCGCCTCCTGCGGGGAGAAAACGCCGCAGCCCGAGCCCTTCGTCCCCGTTTCCTACGAAAGAGCCGATATAATCGAGAGAAACGAGACGCTTGACGGCTCCTTTACCGACTCGTCCTCATGGGCGGTCGACTACTGCCTCAACGCCCACGCCGAATACGACGTCGTGACGACCGAGTTCGCCGACGGCTTCGTCTCCCCCGACACCTTCATGACGGGCGGCTATTCCTGCGGCGCGTCGACGTGGATCCTCTCCCTTTCCTCGGGCGAGGCGGTCACCGTTCAGGTGGTTTACGTTCAGCTTGAACGCACCCTGACCCTCTGCGGCGTTTTCGAGGGCGAAAAGATAATGTCCTCACGCCCCGCGGTCTACGCCTTCGTCGCCTCCGACCCGCGCTTTTCATCCTTCTGCACCGATTTTCCCGACGTCACCGACGGGCTTTTCGACAACGTCCTTCGCTTAAACGTCCTGAATATCGAGGCGGCGGGCCTGCTCGACGAAAACACCCTTCTCGCCGTCGAGCCGGTCTCCTACGGCTACGATAAAAAGCCGCCGCTGACCCGCCTGCACTTCTTCTCCGTTTCCTCCAAAAAGGAGCTTCGGCGCGAGGATATAACCGACCTTTACTATCAAAGCACCGTCTTTTCGGACGGATACGCCTCCGTCTTCCTTCGCGAAAAGAGCGCGGGCGACGTCCCGACTCACGAATACCGCATAGGCGCGACCGGCGCGGGCGAGATGACCGCCGCGAGCGACCCGTCCGTTCATAAGCTCTCCGATACCGTGACCGTCATATCCGACGAAAAGGGCATAAGCGTCAACGGCGAGCTTTGCCTTCCCGCCCGCGGCAAGGACGTCGACATAAATCTTCCCTATTTCGTCTGCGCCGTAGACGAGCACCGCTTCATTTACTGCAGCGGCGCCTGGGAATGGACGTGGGGCGTCTCCCTTTACGATACCGACACGCGCGAAAACGTCGAGCTTTTCGGCGAAAACATAAGGCCGGTCGGCGTTTACGGGAAAAAGCTCATCCTTTACGCCGAGGACACCGAGCTTTGCGACGGGCTCTGGTCTTTAGACCTTGAGACCCTTGAAAAGAAAAAGGAGCTCGTCACGAGAAGCTACGTCGACGGCACCGACGCCTCCCGCTTCGCCGTGTCTCCCGACGGCAGGACCCTCGCCGCCATCCGCGCGCGCGACGGCGAAGACAGGCAGGAGACCCTCGAGACCTATTCCCTCTCAAGCGGCTCGCTTTTGTCGCAGAAGCCGCTCGACATGCGCGCCGGCTACTCGAAGGGGCTGTACTTTTTGGGTCAGAAGCCCGCCCTCTGCTTCCACCTTTACGAAACCGACTCCGACGTGCTCATGTGGTGAAATAAGCCGCAAAAAACGCCTGACATATTTTCAAAAGGAGAATTGCCTTATGAAAAAGGCCCCTGC
>JAEEIO010000079.1 GCA_016281405.1 Clostridiales bacterium
AGAATGAGCGGCGGCCTTTCGTTGAAAGGCCGCCGCGAAAGGGACGAAGCTTGCGCCGACGATTACGGGAAGATGCCTCTTATTTCGTGAGCGCGGACGATTCTCTGGATGGCGGTCATATAGGCGCCGAGACGGAGAGTGCTCTTCTTTTCCTTGCTGATGTCCCAGACGTCGGCGAAGGCCTTGGAGATCTGCTTGTCGAGCATCTTGTTGACTTCGTCTTCGTTCCAGCTTAAAGACTGGATGTTCTGGACCCACTCGAAGTAGGAGACGATAACGCCGCCGGAGTTGGCGAGGATATCGGGAACGAGGGTGACGCCCTTTTTCTCGAGGATGGCGTCGGCGTCGACGGTCGTCGGGCCGTTGGCGCCTTCGACGATATACTTCGCCTTGACGTTCTTGGCGATGTCGGCGGTGATGGCGTTCTCAAGGGCGGCGGGGACGAGAAGGTCGACGTCGCAGGTGAGGACTTCTTCGTTGGTGATGTGCTTTACTTCGCCCTTGGAGGGTTTGTAATCCTTAAGGAGATTGCCTCTCTTGGCTCTCGTGTAGGCGTAGACTTCGTTGATGTCGAGACCGTCGGCCTTGTAGATGCCGCCCGAGACGTCGGAAACGGCCTTTATGACCGCGCCCTGCTCGTGGAGAAGTCTGGCGGCGACGCCGCCGACGTTGCCCATGCCCTGAACGGCGATGGTGACGTCCTTTATCTCTTTGCCGAGTCTCTTGAGAAGCTCTCTGGTGACGAACATAACGCCGCGTCCTGTGGCTTCGGGTCTGCCTAAGGAACCGCCTATCTCAAGCGGCTTGCCGGTGACGACGCCGGGGATGGAGTAGCCCTTCAGCATGCTGTAGGTATCCATGACCCAACCCATTATCTCGCCGTTGGTGTTGACGTCGGGAGCGGGGATGTCTTTTTCGGGCCCTATGATGGGGGCTATCATCGCGGTATAGCGACGGGTAAGTCTTCTGAGCTCGTTTTTGGAGAGGGTGGAGGGGTCGACGCAGACGCCGCCCTTGCCGCCGCCGTAGGGGATGTTGGCAACGGCGCATTTGAAGCTCATCCAGGCCGCGAGAGCCTTGACTTCGTTGATGTCGGTGTTCTGATGGAAGCGGATACCGCCCTTGCAGGGGCCTCTCACGCTGGAGTGCTGAACGCGGTAGCCTTCGAAGACCTTGACGCTGCCGTCGTCCATCTCGACGGGGACGGAAACTTTGAGCTCACGCTCGGGGTATTTGAGCATTACATACTGCTTTTCCTCAAGGCCGAGCATTTTCGCGGCGTTTTCGAGGACTGCGAGCATGTTTTCATAGGGGTTGTATGCCTTAGCCATAATCTGACCTCCGTATATATTTTTTTGGGATTGTTTTAATTTTAACAAATGCGGGGGCGGTTGTCAACCTTCCTTTTACGCTATTGCGACTTTTTCCGGTTTTTTCGTCTTTTTTTCATATTATTTATCGGTTTATACCGGGGGTTTTGTCTATTATTTCGGGTTTTTTCGGAGGATTTGCAAAATCGTAAAAAATAATAAGGTATTTTTAAGGTTATTTGAATTAAAAATTAAGTGAAGAATAAAAATAGAAAAAGGATTTTTTAATAAATCGGCGGTTTTCACGCCGATTTACCATAAAACCGGTTTTATTTGGGGGCGGAAAGGACGTTTTTTCACATTTTGTTGAAACAAGACGAGTTTGATGGTATAATTATTTTAATAAAGATTTGCAAAGGGGGAACGGCCTTGAATAAAAAACGTATAGTCGCGATCCTGGTCGCGGCGGTCCTTGCGGTATCGGCGTTCGGCATAGCCGTAAGCTACGCGGCGAAAAATCCGGGACGCATTGACGGCGTAAACTATTCGAGAATACGCGAAAACAAGGACCTTTCGGTAAAGGTGGAGTTTTCGCTCGGGACGAGCAAGTTCGCGGGCGAGCTCTCAAACGGAAAAACGCTGTCGAATTACGAGATCGACAAGATAATCCGCGAGGTCATGAGTCAGATGGAGCTTTCGAGCGGGCAGCTCGCCTACTCGGAGTCCGTTATTGAACAGGCCAAGCGGATAAGGGGCTTCGACCCCGAGATGGCGCTTCGCATCGGCCTTAACGTCGCGGGATACGGCACCGTCGCAGACATATACGATATGTGCACGGGCAAAAAGGATACGTCGCAGGTGACGGCGTCCTTCATAATAGGCAAGCTCTCGGGCGAGGCCCTGAAGCTCATCACGGGAGCCAAGTGGGCCGAGATCGCTTTGAACGCCTTTTTAGCGTCGCAGGACATCGTAAACGAGTGGGAGCGCCTCACAAAGGAAAAGGAAATAGCCGAGGAGGCGTTAAAGCGCTCGCTTATCCTCGACCTTTTCTATAACGAGTGCAACGCGAGGCTAAAGAAGGCCGAGGAGGAGCGCGGCGGCAACAACTGGAAAATGAGAGTCGAAAGTCTCGTCGTCCGCGACAAGAAGCTTTTCGGTTTGGGGGTCAAGCAGTATCAGCATCTTTCCGTCCTCATGGAGAGGGTCGAAAGCTACGGCGAAAAGACGTCGACAAACTGGAGCGGCATTTACGAGGGGACGATAACGCTCAAAATCTGGCACGACCTCACGAGCTTCGACATAAACTTCCCCGTTATTTTCGCCGATTCGAGCCCGATCTTCAAGAGGGTCGAGACTATTTACAAGCTCCGTCCCGAATCGGAGCACGAGCAGTCGACTCTTACGAAGCAGATAACCATAAAAGACGCGCAGATACAGATAGACAAGCGAAACGCCGTCGGCACGACTCTTTCGAAAAACGTCCCGCTTAAAGGAGCGGAGGACGTTTCGGCCTTCAATCTGGCGCACAAGGTGTCCTTCGCACTCGACTCGGGGATGTGGAAAGACGGCGTTTTGGACATAAGCTCGGGGGCCGCTCACTACACCTCGAATATTTCGATGGTCGAAAGCTGCACGGGCACCATGCTCGAGGGGAACAGATACCCCGCGATCATGTGGAATACACACGAAGTGATCTCCTACGACGTTCTTAAGTCGCCGAGCTACGGCTGGGAGCGAAGAGACCTCGCGGGGAACGGCTCGTATAAGGTCGGGAAGCCCGCGCTTGTCGATTATCAGATTTACAGCGACTTACGGGACAATATGCTGACGCTTTGGATAAAAAATATAGAAAGGACGGCGGGTTAAGATGAAAAAGATTTTGCTTGGCGTTCTGGCCGCGGTTTTAGTCCTTTCAACGCTTTGTTCCTGTTCCCTTTTCAATTTCGGTAAACCCGAGGAGGAAGACCCCGAGGTCGAAAAGATAGTCGCCGCCGTCACGGGCGAGCTCGACCTCGACAGTCTTTCCTTGGACGAGCTCAAGGAGCTTTACAAGGATTATCTGAAGAACGAAAACGACGCCCTTAACGACGGCGCGGATTTCGATTTACTCTATAAGGACGTCGTCTTTAAGGCCAAAGACCTTTCGGCGGAGGCGTCGTTCGATTACGCGAAGGGCGCTACTGTTGCCGTCTACTCGGACGAGGAATGGGTGACGGGCAAGGATTTCGAGGCGCTCGACCCGACGGTCGATATGACCGACGCGGAGAAGGCGGAATATGACTCCATGATGAAGGGCGCGGACGGTTTCGACGCCGCGGCCTTACAGAAGGAGATTACCGAGATGCTCGCGGAGCTCGGGGTCGAAGACGTGAATTCGTCCGAGCCCGCAGAGTCGGAGCCCGAGACTTCGGAGCCCGAAAGCTCGGTGCCGGTCATTACGGACGAGTGGCCCGATAACGCCGTGACGAAAGGCGTCCCGAAGCCCTCGTTCAAGGACGCGTCGGTGGTCGCGACAGACGACGTCGTTTCGGTATTGGCGTCGGGCGTCTCGGTTTCGGAGGTAAAGAGTTACGCCGCGAAACTGAAGTCCGCGGGATTTACCAACGACGTCAGCGAGGACGAGCAGGAATACGGCGGTCAGGTCTTCTACTCCTTCTCGGCGCAAAACGGCAAGGGCCTTTCCGCCTCCATCGCCTACGCGGCGGGCGAGGTAAGCGTCTCGATCGTTAAGGGTTAAAGAAATACAGAGTAACGGCCGTCTTTGACGGCCGTTATAAACAAAGGGTGAGAATAGCGTTGAAAAACCGAAACAGATATGCTATAATAGTCTTGATTTCGGCGGCAAGCCGTTTTTAATTAAAGGAGAAGAATATGAAAAAGATTTTAGCGTTCGCCACGGTATGTCTTATGCTTTTATCGCTTCTTGCGGTATTTCCCGCGGCCGAGGAAAGCGGTCTGCCTTTTGCGATAACCGCGCCGACAAACGTCGCGGTCGTCTGGCTCGAGGAGCGGGATTCGCCCACGACGATGCAGTTTGCCTACACCATCTCAAACGAAACGGCGCAGTTCTACAAGGACCTTGAAGAAGCGTCCTTAAACGGCACTGCAGAAGAGTTTTTGGCCCCTTACGGCTGCTACGACGTCTGGACGACGGTTCAGATAGACTGGGCGCTTGACGACGTGACCGACAGCGTCTCGGGCTGGCATTACAACAAATACTGGGACGGCACCGAGAACGAATCGAAATCGCTCGGCAAGGACGCGGATTACAACAACCGCTACAGCGAGTGGGACGTCGTAGACTGGGGCCTTGACAACGCGACCGAGACGTCGCAGAGACCCTGGATCCTTCGTGGCGTGCCTGACGACGAG
>JAEEIO010000080.1 GCA_016281405.1 Clostridiales bacterium
AGACTGACGAAGGTGAAAAAATATGAAACTTGTTATAATCACGGGCATGTCGGGCGCGGGCAAGAGCCGCGCGGTCGAGGTCATGGAGGATATGGACTTCTACTGCGTCGACAATATGCCTCTCGACTTTCTTCTCAAGTTCGCCGAGATATGCCTCGAGTCGCAGGATAAGTTCTCAAAGGTCGCGCTTGTCACCGACATCCGTTCGGGCGGCGACTTCAAAAAGTTTATCTCCGACCTCGACGAGATAAGAAGGCTCGGCGTCGACTTCACGCTTCTTTACATCGACGCCAACGACGACACGATAGTCAAGCGCTACAAGGAGACCCGCCGCCGCCATCCCCTCGAGATAGACGGCGAGCAGGGAAGCATCCGCGAGCTCATAGAAAAAGAGCGCGAGATGCTGATGCCGCTTTTCGACCACGCCGATAAGATCATCGACACCTCCTACTACACCCCCGCCCAGCTCAAAGAGCAGATACAGAACATCTACGCCGAGGGCGAGAGCAGGATCAAACTCAATATCGTCTCCTTCGGCTATAAATACGGCATACCCGCCGAAGCCGACATGGTCTTCGACGTCCGCTGCCTCCCCAACCCCTACTACGATTTCGACCTCAAATACAAAACGGGACTCGACGCCGAGGTCAGGGATTTCATAATGGGCTACCGCTGCTCCAAAACCTACCTTGAAAAGATAATAGACATGACCGTCTTCCTGAAGCCTCTTTTCAAAGAGGAGGGCAAGTCGACGGTCAATATCGCGATAGGCTGCACAGGCGGCCGCCACAGAAGCGTCACCTTCGCCAAACTGCTCGGCGAGGCGCTTACGGAAAAAGGAAACCTCGTCACGGTATACCACCGCGACATAGACAAATAAGGAGTATGGAAATGTCCTTTTGCGAAAGGCTCAAAACCGAAGCATCCGAAGGCTCGCCCAAGGCCTGCTGCCGCAGGGCGCGCCTTTTCGGCGCAATGCTTTTCGCGGCCGAATTCTCCCCCGAAAAGCTTCGAGTCGTAACCGCTTCGGAGCCCGTCGTCAAAAGGATAAGCGACGATATGAAAGCCGTCTTCGGCTTTCGCCCCGACCTTCGCGTCACAAAGCGTAAAGAAAAAGACCTTTACATTATGACGGTAACCGACGCCGCCAGGATGTCCGCCGTTTACAGAAGCTTTTACCCCGCGGGGAGCGAAAAGGGCGGCATAAACCACATGATGCTCCAGAACGAGTGCGACAAGGCGGCCTTTCTGCGGGGCGCCTTCATGACGGGCGGCACCGTGACCGAACCCGGGAAGAGCTACTACTTCGATTTTACCACCCCGAGCCTCCGCCTCTCCAACGAGACCGTCACTTTCTTAAAGGAACTCGACCTCGCCCCCGGCGCCGTGCTTCGCCGCGGCGTCCGCGTCGTCTATTTCCGCGGCGCGGAAAAGATCGAGTCGGTGTTAAAGACCATGGGGGCCTTCAACGCCTATTTCGAATTCGTCAACGCAAAAATAGAAAAAGAGGTCAATAACGGCCTGAACCGCACCATGAACTGCGACAGCGGAAACGCCCGCCGAAGCCTCGAGGCCTCTAAAAGTCAGATAAAGGCCATCTCCGCCCTCAAAAAGGGCGGACGGCTGGGGACCCTCCCCGACGACCTTAAAAACCTCGCGATACTCCGCCTCGAAAACGAGGATATGAGCATCGCCGAGCTCGGCCGTCAGTCGTCGCCGCCCCTTTCCAAGACGGCGGTCTACCTCCGCCTCAAAAAGCTCGAGGAGATAGCCTCGGGCGGCTCTTCCGAAAAGGAGAAGAAATGAAGGATTTCGTCCACCTCCACGTCCACAGCGAATATTCGCTCCTCGACGGAGCCTGCCGTTCCGACAGGCTTATAGCCCGCGTCAAGGAGCTTGAACAGAAGGCCGTCGCCGTCACCGACCACGGCGTCATGAACGGCGCCGTTGAGTTTTATAACCTCGCCAAAAAAGAGGGGATAAAACCCATAATCGGCTGCGAGGTCTACGTCGCCGCGGGGAGCCGTTTCGACCGCGTCGCCGACCGCAAGGGCGACTATAACCATCTGATACTGCTCGCGAAAAACATGCAGGGCTACCGAAACCTCGTAAAACTCGTTTCGCTCGGTTTCACCGAGGGATTTTACTACAAGCCGCGGATCGACGAATCGCTCTTAACCGAGTATTCCGAAGGCCTTATCTGCCAGTCCGCCTGCTTGGCGGGCGCAATTCCGCAATTAATTCTTTCGGGACGTATCGACGCCGCCGAGAAAAAGGCGGCCGACTACGCCGAGATCTTCAAGGACGGCTTTTATCTCGAGCTTCAGGACCATAACTATCCCGAACAAAAGACGGTCAACGCCGCCCTTATCGAGATGTCTAAAAAACTCGGCATACCGCTTGTCGCAACCAACGACGCCCACTACATCACCAAAAAGGACGCCCGCGTCCAGAACATATTGCTTTGCGTGCAGACGGGCAAGACGGTCGAGGAGGGCTCGGGCATCGGCTTCCTTACCGACGAGTTCTATATCAAAAGCGGCGATCAGATGGGGGAACTTTTCAAGGACGTCCCCGAGGCCGTCGAAAACACCGTTAAGATAGCAGACGGGACCGACCTCGTCTTCGACTTCAAAAAGGTCTACCTTCCCGAATATCCCCTCGAAAAGGGGACCGATAAAAACGCCTATTTCAGAGACCTTTGCGAAAAAGGCCTCAAAGACCGCTACGGCGCCGAAGCGGAAAAGCACCGCGAACGGCTCGAATACGAGATGTCTGTCATAGCCAAAATGGGTTATATCGACTATTTCCTCATCGTCGCCGACTACGTGAACTACGCCAAGACCCACGGTATCCCCGTCGGCCCGGGACGCGGCTCGGCGGCGGGAAGCATAGTCTCATACGCCCTCAAGATCACCGACATCGACCCCATTAAATACGATTTACTCTTCGAGCGTTTCTTAAACCCCGAAAGAGTATCGATGCCCGATATCGACGTCGACTTCTGCGAGCGCCGCAGGGGCGAGGTGCTCCGCTACGTCACCGAAAAATACGGCCGCGACCGCGTCGTGCAGATAGTCACCTTCGGCACCATGAAGGCGCGCCTTGCCGTAAGGGACGTAGGACGCGCACTCGGCATGTCCTATCAGGACGTCGACGCCGTCGCCAAACTCATCCCCGCGGGCCCGGGCGTCACCATAGCGGGCGCCCTTTCGGAGAAAAACTCCGACCTCAAAAAAGCCGTCGACTCCGACGACTCGGTGAGAGAACTCATAAGCGACGCCCTTTTGCTCGAGGGCATGCCCCGGAACCTCTCGACTCACGCGGCGGGCGTCGTCATGGCCGACCGCCCCGTAAACGAATACGTCCCCTTAATGCTTTCGAAGGACGCCGTCGTCACCCAATACGACATGGGGACCCTCGAGAAACTGGGTCTTCTCAAAATGGACTTTCTCGGGCTTCGCAATCTGACTGTAATTGACAACGCCGTCCGCGTCATCAGAAAGACCAAACCCGACTTTGATATGGCAAAGATCCCCTACGACGACAAAGAGACCTTTGATATGCTCTCGGCGGGCTACACGCGCGGCGTTTTCCAGCTCGAGCAGGGAGGCATGACGAAGACCGTCATAAGCTTCAAGCCCACCTGCATAGAGGACATCATCGCCGTTATAGCCCTTTACCGTCCCGGCCCGATGGACTCGATACCCCGCTACCTCGAAAACCGCGAGCACCCCGATAAAATAACCTATAAGCACCCGTGGCTCAAAGACATACTGGAGGTCACCTACGGCTGCATAGTCTATCAGGAGCAGGTCATGCAGATAGTGCAGAAGCTCGCGGGCTACAGCTACGGCCGCGCCGACCTCGTCCGCCGCGCCATGGCCAAGAAAAAGGCCGACGTCATGATAGCCGAGCGGAAAAACTTTATAGAGGGCATAGTCGACGAAAGCGGCGCCGTCACCGTCCCCGGCACCCGCCGTAACGGCATCCCGGACGCCGTGGCAAACGCCGTCTTCGACGAGATGGTGTCCTTCGCCGAATACGCCTTCAACAAATCCCACGCCGCCGCCTACGCCTACGTCTCCTATCAGACGGCCTACTTAAAGCGCCACTATATGAAGGAGTATTACGCCGCGCTTATGACAAGCGTCCTTGGCGACGCCGACAAGATAATGCTTTACGCCGAAGAGTGTAAAAACTTCGGCATATCCCTGATGCCGCCCGACGTCAACGAGTCGGAGCCCGATTTTACCGTCTCGGGCGGAAACATCCGCTTCGGACTCGCCGCCGTCAAAAACGTCGGCGCGGGCGTCGTCGACTCGATAGTCGCCGAACGCAAAAACGGCGGCCGCTACGCCGACTTTTACGACTTCTGCCGTCGTCTCGCGGGCAGCGACGTAGGCAGCAAAACGGTCGAAAGCCTCATAAAATGCGGCGCCTTCGACTCCTTGCCGCAAAACCGCCGTCAGCTTATGGAGACCTATATGAAGATACTCGGCGACCTCTCCCGTTCGTCGAAGGAAAACGCCGAGGGACAGCTTGACCTCTTCGGCGGGAGCGACGGCATGGAGCTTTCGGGCGTCGACTACCCCGACATACCCGAATACAGCCTCGACGAGCGGCTCTCGATGGAAAAAGAACTTACGGGTCTTTTCATTTCGGGACATCCGATGTTCGATTACACCGAGGCGAGCGAGCGCATCCCGCACGCCGCCATAGGCTCCGTCATCGCCGCCTTCGCCGACGAGTCGGACGAGGAGGCCCCGGAGTATAACGACCGTGACCGAGTGACGTTCTGCGCTTACGTTACCTCGCTTGACGTCAAAATGACCCGCGCGGGCGACAAAATGGCCGTCGTCCGCCTCGAAGACATGACGGGCGGCATGGAGTGCCTCCTTTTCCCGAAGGTGCTCGCAAAATACTCGCACGTCATTCGGCGCGGCGCCGCCTTCGCCGTCACGGGCGACATCACCGTCAGGGAAAACGAGCCGCCAAAGATAATGGCGGTCGAGCTTCGCCTCCTCCCGAAAAACGGCGAACTTCCGAAGGCTCCCGCCCCCAAAGAGACCGGGGGAAAGACCGTCGTCTATCTGCGCGCAACGAGGGAAACCTGCGACGAAATAGATAAAATCGTCGCCGAAAACCCGGGCGACGCCTTCGTCGTGAGAGTGATTTTAAGACCCGAAAGGGAGGTCTACCGCTACCCCGCGAGGATTGACGCCTCCGATGCGGTTCTGACTTCGCTTCGCCGCCTCCTCGGCGACGGGTCGGTCGTTGTAGAAAAAAAGTGAATATTTATAAAAAAGGTCAGAAAATGAGTTTTATATCTTGCCAATAAACGGCGCGCCGTAGTATAATAATATATATTTGAATATTGAAAGGTTGACTTTATTTTATGTCTGACAAAAAAGCGATTGCCGTATTAACGAGCGGAGGCGACGCCCCGGGTATGAACGCGGCCGTCCGCGCCGTCGTGAGAACGGGCATTTCGAAAGGATTTACAGTCTACGGCGTAAAGCTCGGCTATCAGGGCCTGCTTTACGACGATTTTGAGGAGCTCACCATCCGTTCGGTCTCCGACATAATAAACCGCGGCGGCACCGCCATCTACACGGCGCGCTGCCCCGAGTTCAAGACAGAAGAGGCCATGCAGAAGGCCATTGAAAACTGCCGCAAGAGAAATATCTGCGGCCTCGTCGTCATCGGCGGCGACGGCTCCTTCAGAGGCGCCAAGGACCTCTCCGAAAGAGGACTTCCCGCCGTCGGCATCCCCGGCACGATAGATAACGACATAGCCGCGAGCGAATACTCGATAGGCTTCGACACCGCCGTCGACACAGTCATGGAAATGGTCGACAGAATTAGAGACACCTCGCAATCCCACCTTCGCTGCTCGGTCATCGAGGTCATGGGCAGGGAAGCGGGCTGGCTGGCGCTCGAGAGCGGCATAGCCGTCGGCGCCTCGGCCATAATAGTCAAAGAAGTCCCCTTCGACTTTGAAAAAGACATAATCGAACGCTTCAGGGAACGCCTCAAGGCGGGACGTCAGAACTTCATAGTCATCGTCTCCGAAGGCGTCGGCGGCGTCAACGAAATGGCAAAGCGCATTGAAAAAGAGACGGGCATCGAGACCCGCGCCACCATCCTCGGCCACGTCCAGCGCGGCGGCTCTCCCACCGCAAAAGACAGGATAATCGCCACGAAGATGGGCCACTACGCCGTCTGCCTGCTTGAAAAGGGAATAGGCAAGCGAGTCGTCGTAATGCGCGACAACAAAATAACCGACCTCGATATATTCGAGGCGCTCCAGATGAAAAAGCCGTTTGACGTCGAAAGCTACCGCATCGCCACCGAAGTCAATATCTGACGATGAGAAAAAAAGACCTTCTCCTTCCCGCCGCGGCGCTTTTAACGATAGCCGTCACGGTCGCGGGTATTCTCGTAATATCGTCCGACCCGCCCGCCGTCGAGCTTTACAGAATAGGCTATTTCGGCTCGGTGGGCGACGTCGCTCTTCTATGGCAGATGGCAGTCCCGCCCGTAATACTGCTTTTAATAACGCTCGGCGTCGCCCTCGATAAAACGTTTATCCGCGTCGTCTCCGCCGTCCTCGCCATCGCCGCCCTGCTTGCGCGCGCCAGGGGATACGTCGGGATATTCAACGAAAGCGGCGTCGGCAAGATGATTGAAGGCGGGTTCAACACGGCGATCTACGCCGTCTTCATCGCCTCGCAGGTATTCGCCGCGGCGGCCGTCTTCCTCCTCCTCTTCAGCGAACGGGAAAAAAGGCTTAAGATCTTCAAAAGGATAGATTTTATCGGAAGCCTCGTCTTCGCCGCCTTCTATCTGCTCGCCTCGGCCGTCGCCCTTCTCTTCGTGCTGACGGAGAACGTCAGCACCCAGAACATCGCGCTCTTCTGTCTTTCCGCCCTTGCGGACGGACTTTGGTTTCTCGTCTTCGCCTTCGCTTCGCGCGTCCGCTTCAACGCGGCCATCGCAAACTGCGTCGAGTTCGATAATCTTGTAAACAAATAAACTGACCGCAAAACGCCGTCTCTTTCGCCGACTGTTCTTAAGGACAGTCGGCGAATGATGTGTTCCGCGGCTGCGGAACATGATGCGCCCTTCGGGTATGATGCGAGGCTTCGCCTCATGATGCGCGCTTCGCGCATTTGCGGAACGCATCACATCATTGCGACCGTAAGGAGCGGCATCATTTTTGCCGGACGGCAAAAACATCATTTGCCCGTCAGGGCAATCATCATTTATTTTTGACGTTTGGCTCGCATTTGTCCTGCTTGCCGAGGTATGCGACAAAAAACCGACTGAAATAAGGATAATCTTTCCTTACGTCAGCCGGTTTTTATTTACTGTCCTTTAGAGCGCGTTGCGTTTGCGACGGCGTTTTTTTATGTTTTTCTCATATCGCGGCAAGCGGCAGAATATCATATAGAAGCAAAAAGAGAGGGTTTTGTCTATGAAAAAACGTTTCGCGCTTGCCGTCGCCGTTTTCACGGCGCTTTTCTCCGTTTTCGTTTCGGCCTCGGGCTATACCGAGGACTTCGACGTCCCCGGGGCCGAGGCAGTCGCGGCCGTCGGGATGCTCTCCGACCTCGACTGCGCCTCGGCGATACTTATTGAAGCCAAAACGGGCGCAGTCCTATATGAACAGGAACCCGACGCCCCCCGCCGTCCCGCGAGCATCACGAAAATCATGACGCTTTTGCTTATCGTCGAAGCCGTCGAGGACGGCAAGCTCGCCCTCGCCGACACCGTGACGGCGTCCGCCGCCGCCTCGAAAATGGGCGGCTCGCAGATATACCTGAAAGAGCACGAACAGATGACCGTCGACGAGCTTTTGAAAGCCATCGCCGTAGTCTCCGCAAACGACGCATGCGTCGCCATGGCCGAGCACATGGCGGGGAGCGAGGAGGCTTTCGTAGCCCTTATGAACGAAAAAGCTGCGAAGCTCGGTATGAAGAATACGCATTTTGAAAACTGCTGCGGACTTGACGCAGACGGCCACCTCACCACCGCCCGCGATATCGCGACAATGTCGGCGGCGCTTTTGTCGCACGACCTCATAAGAAATTATTCGACGGTCTGGATGGACAGCCTCCGTGGCGGCAAATTCGGACTCACCAACACCAATAAATTAGTCCGCTTTTACGACGGCGCGACGGGCCTCAAAACAGGCTCGACGAGCCTCGCGGGAAACTGCGTCTCGGCCTCGGCCAAAAGGGGCGAGACCGAGTATATCGCCGTCGTAATGGGCGCGAAAACGAGCGACGCCCGCTTTAACGAGGCCAAAAAGCTTCTCGACTACGGCTTCGCCAATTTCGAGCTTGTAAAACTCGACACGGCCTCCGAGCCCGTGGACGTCGCCGTCAAGGGCGGCGTTTTGAAAACCGTCCCCGCCTCGATAAAGGGCGAGAGCCGCGCCGTCCTCGAAAAAGGGAAGGCCTCCTCCGTCGTCCGCGAGATTACGACGGACGAATACGTCACCGCCCCCGTCGACAAGGGACAGACCGTCGGCGAGGCGGTCTACACGCTCGACGGCGAAGAGATCGCGCGCCTCCCCGTGGTCGCCGTCGACGCCGTGCCGAAAGCGGGCTTCTTCTTTTATTTCGGCGAGCTTTGGAAGGTCTTCACCGCTTGAAATTGCAGTAAACTGCAGTTTTTCCGCCGTAAGATTGAACCGCGGTGAAAGCCGAATACAAAGAAAGGAAACGAAACCATGGAAAACAAACTTTTAAGCTATCCGAGACTGCCCGAGGACCTCGTCTGCATCACCACCTATTTCGACGACGAGGAGGAATATTACGAGCAGTTCGGGATGCACCACTACGCCGTCGATATGGCCTACACCTCGCGCTGGCAGGGCGGCCCGAAATACGTCTTCGCCGCCGCCGACGGCGTCATAGCGTGGCGTCAGGACGCCACCGACAAGCTGGCAAACGCCCTCCGCATAGAACACACGGGACTTATCGAAGGCAAAAAGGTCGTCACCCGCTACTTCCATATGGCATCCATTGCCGACGGCATGACCGTCGGACGCAGGGTAAACCGCGGCGAAATTATAGGAATAGAAGGGAAGACGGGACACGCCACCGGCCCGCACCTCCATTTCGAGTTCTGGATCTGCCCCGAAAACTACTGCTTCAAGTCGTCCGACATCGCCAAATACGCCGCCGACCCGCTTATTTACTGCTTTTTGTATCCCGACCAGGCGATAGGCTACGACCCCAAAAACGAAGTCCGCCGCCTGCCCGAGATCGTCGAGGAACCCCTCCCCGACGGCAGCGAATTCGAGTGTCTGAAATCGAACGCGCTATACTGCCGCACCGCGCCCGAGGTGTCGCCCTCGACGGCGGACGGCCTGCTCCCGAAGGGCTCTTATCCCGCCTTCGCCACCTGCGAAAACGGCGGATATCTGTGGGTCAGATATCTCTATAAAGACGCTTACCGCTATTCGGCCCTGCTCGAAGGCTACTCAAACGTCAAGACCCCCGAGGAGCCGATAGACTACAAGGCGCTTTACGAAAGCGAGCTTGCCAAAAACGAGGTCTTGACCGCCGAAAACGAAAAGTTAAAAACCGACCTTTCGGAAGCCGAAACCAAAGTCGCCGCGCTTTCTTCGGAGCTCGACGAGATAAAGGCCGCCCTCGCCGTTTTGCGTAAATACTGACCGCGGCGAAAAAAAGTTCTTGACTTTTAAGCATTTATACTGTAAACTTAAACATATTCTTAACCCGAAAGAAAGGTGTCCGTAATGACCACCGCCGAAAGACGCAACATAATAGAAGAGATGATAAGGGAGAACGAAGAGGTCGAAGTGAACGTCATAAAGGAACGCTTCGGCGTTTCGAGCGTCACCGTCCGCAACGACCTTATTTATCTCGAGCGCAAGGGCGTCATAAAAAGGCTTTTCGGTAAGGCGGTCCTCCGTGACGAACGCCTTTCCTCCGCCTTCGACGTCCACTCGATAAAGCAGATAGACGAAAAAGAGAAGATAGGCAAATACGCCGCCTCGATAATAAACCCCAACGAGTCGGTAATGCTCTACACAGGCACGACGACGCTTCAGATAGCCAAATATCTCCCCTCGCAGATAAACATCATCGCAGTCACAAACTCGATCTACATAGCCTACGAGCTTAAAAAATACCCGAACGTCAAGACGGTCATCATAGGCGGCAACTTCAACCCCGACACGGGCGCCACCTACGGCATCCAGGCCATAAGGCAGCTCGGCGACTACAATATCGACAAGCTTTTCCTCGCGGTCGACGGCATCAACGCCGAGACGGGCATCACCAAC
>JAEEIO010000081.1 GCA_016281405.1 Clostridiales bacterium
CATGTTCTTTTCGCCGTGCGCGCTGTCAGAAAAGCCTAAGCTGTAAACGGGGAAATCGAGCGCGCGCGAAAGCATCGCGAAATAAGCGTTGCCCGGTTTAGACGCGCACGCGCCCTGGGTTATCGAGGAGCCGTAAAACACGACCGGCTTTTTGATCTTATAAGGAGTCGGCGCCTCGACGCGCGCGCCGTCCTCAACGCCTATCTGCATGTCGTAAACGCCGTTATACAGCGGCAGATTTATCTGCACGTCGTGCACGCCTTTTTCCATGTAAAACGGAAGCTTTGAAACGCCCTCGTAGTAAAGCTCGTCGTCCTTTTCGGGACGGATCGCGTTCGCGAAGTTCTTGTCGAAATAAACGTCGCAGCCGCTGTAGCCGGAGGTCGCCATATGCGAATGATGCGCCTTTTCGGTAAGGGTCACGCGAAGCTCTATCTGCTCAGAGTCGGTGCGGAAACGCACGCAGGCGCCGGAGGTGTGTCTGCCGAGCTGTTTTATACCGGTGTTCACGTTGTCGACAAGGTCTTCGGGCAAACGCCAGAACTTTCCCTTTTCTTTTGTCACGACGCCCGAAAGTTCGAGAGGATTTTCGAGAATATTATAGTATTTCATAAAGCTCCTCCTTACAGAACTTCGCCGTAAAGTATATTTGAAAGCAGGGGATAAACGCCGTCCGCCATGGCGCGCATGCCGAGGTCGTTCGGATGTATGCCGTCAAGGGTAAAGGAGCCGCGGTCGGTCTTTCCGTAAAAGCTTTCGCCGTCTATGAAATAAACGTTTTTGTCGCCCTTTTCGCGCGCGCGCTTAAAGGTCGCGTAAACGGCTTCGCGGTCTTCGCGATTGAGAGCTTTATACTCAAAATCGGGGCGCGAGAGAAGAATTATCGGAAGGTCGGGATGCTTTTCGCGCACCGTTTTGAAAAAGGGCTCGTGGCGCTCCGATAGCTCGGGCACGTCGTCGTTGTGGTCGTAGTCGAGCACGAAAGCGCTCATATCGAGCGAAGCTATATATTCGGCGACGTTTTGTTCGCCGTGCGCTTCGCCCGAAAAGCCCAAGTTTATAAGCTCGAAATCAAGCCTTCTCGCGAGCATGCCGACGTAGGTGCATCCGGGGCGCGAGGCGTGATAGCCCTGAGTTATGGAAGAGCCGTAAAACACGACCGGCTTTTTGACCTTATGGGGCGTCGGCGGCAGGAGGCAGGCGCCGTCTTCCACACCCGCTTCGACCTTTACGAGCCGTGAGCCTATGGGAAGATTTATCCGCACGTCGTGCACTCCGTCCGCAAGATACCACGGGCGCGATATTTCGCCGCCGTATTCGGTCTCGCCGACGTCCGGATAGAGAAGACCCGCGAATTCGCCGTCGAAATAAACGTCGACGCCGTGCCCCGCGGCTTTCGCGGCGAGACGGAGCACACAGGGATACGCCTTTACGACCTTAACGTATATTTTCGGAGAGTCGGTGCGGAAACGCACGCAGGCGCCCGCCGTCGCCCTGGCAAGCTGTCCCTCGGTTATACCTTTGTTTACGTTGTCGATAATGTCTTCGGGCAGACGCCAGAGCTTTTCGCCCTCCGTAACGGCAAGCCCCTCAAGCGAAAAAGGTTTATCAAGCACGTTTTTGTATTCCATATAAAGCCCTCCGTAAATAATATTTGCAAAGTAAAGTCATTCGTTGTAAAGTATATTTGAGAGTATGGGGAACATACCGTCCGCCATGGCGCGCATGCCGAGGTCGTTCGGGTGCGTGCGGTCCATCGTAAAGGCATCGCGGTCGACATTTCCGTAGAAAGTCTCGCCGTCTATGAAATATACGTTTTTATCGCCGGCGGCGACGGCGTTATCAAAAGTCCTGCGAACGACGGCGCGGTTTTCACCGTTTATCGCTTTGCGCTCGAAATCCGGGCGCGAGGGCAGTATTATCGGAAGATACGGGTGCTTTTCGCGTATCGCCTTAAAAAAGGGCTCGTGCCGCGCTGAGAGCTGAGGCACGTCGTCGTTATGGTCGTAATCAATAACGAAAACGCTCATATCAAAAGTGTTTATATAGTCCGCCATAATGCGCTCGCCGTGCGCGCCGCTCCCGAAGCCGAGGTTTATAAGCTCAAAATCGAGCCGCCTTGCGAGCGAGCTTACGTAAGAAACGCCGGGCCTCGTCGAATAGTAACCCTGCGTTATGGACGAGCCGTAGAAAACGACCGGTTTTTTTATCTTATGCGGCGTCGGCGGCAAAAGGGACGCGCCGTCGTCCAACCCTATTTCCATATGAACGGGCGCGTCGTAAAGAGGAAGGTTTATCCGCACGTCGTGCGTTTTTCCCGCCTCGATGAAATAAGGCGGCGCGACCGTGCCCTCATATTCGGCAAGGTCGTCGCGCTCGGGGTAGGCTACGCCGCCGAAGCGCCCGTCGAAAAAGACGTCGACGCCGTGCGCGCCGCATACGTTCGCGAGACAGTTGTGAGAGTTCTTTCTGAGGGCGACTTTCACGGCGACCGAGCTTGAGTCGGTGCGGAAGCGCACGCACGCGCCCGCGGTATCGCGGGCGTTTCTCGAAACGTTGGGATTTACGTTATCGATAATGTCTTCGGGCAGGCGCAGGAAAAGACCCTCTTTCGCGACGGCAAGCCCTTCCACCGAAAAGGGCGCGTTTAAAATATTATAATATTTCATGCGTATCACCTCTGAAAAATTATACCACCGAAAGAAAGTATTTACAAGGAGAATAACAATGACGGAAGCGCTCATGAGCCTTCGCGACGAAGGATACAAAAGCTTTCAGGAAAAGCTTATCCCGACGGTGCCGGCGGAAAGGATAATAGGCGTCCGCACTCCCATGCTCCGCAAGCTCGCGAAAACCGTGCCGGAAAGCGTCCTCGCTTCTCTTCCGCATTATTATTACGAGGAAAACTGCCTTCATGCCTTCGCGATAGAGAGGATAAAGGATATCGACGAATGTATAGAGGCGCTCGACAGGTTTCTTCCGTTCGTCGACAACTGGGCGACCTGCGACAGTATGTCGCCGCCCGTTTTGAAAAAGCGCCCCGAAAAGGTGCTTCCTAAAATAAAAGAGTGGATAAAGTCGGACAAAACGTATACCGTGCGTTACGGCATAAAGACGCTTATGAACGTCTTTTCCGACGGGCTTTTCAAGCCGGAATATCTGTCATGGGTCTCGTCGGTGCGTTCCGACGAATACTATATCGTAACGATGCAGGCGTGGTATTTTGCGACCCTGCTCGCAAAGCAGTGGGACGCGGCTCTTCCGTATATCGAAAAGCGCGTCCTGCCGAAGGAGGCGCATAACAGGGCGATACAAAAGGCGAGAGAGAGCTTTCGCGTAAGTGTCGACAGAAAGGAATACTTAAAAAGTTTGAAATACTGAAATGGATAAAGAGTTAAAAAGAAAAAGGATCATAGCCGGCGCGGGGATATTTTTATTTATCGCGCTCACCGTCGCCGTGGGTATACCCGTGGGAAAGATGCTCGTAAGATACGCGAGCGAGCCGCAGGTCTTCCGCGACTGGATAGACTCGCACGGCGTGTGGGGCGTTCTGGCGTATTTGGGAATGACCTTCCTTCAGGTCGTGATCGCCGTGATACCCGGAGAGCCGCTTGAAATACTCGGCGGTTACGCATTCGGAGCCTTTAAGGGCACGATTTTGTGCACGGCGGCGCAGGCGGCGGGCTCGCTTTTGATATTCGCGCTGGTGCGCAAATACGGAATGAAGGTCGTTCACGTCTTCTTTTCGGAAGAAAAGCTCAAAAAGGTACGCTTTCTGAAGAGCACGCCCAAAAGGGACGTTTTGTTTCTGATAATTTTTTCTCTGCCCGGCGTCCCCAAAGATCTCCTGTGTTATTTTGCGGGACTTACGGATATAAAGCTCCCGGTCTGGGCGCTTATATGTACTCTCGGCAGACTTCCGTCGGTGATAACCTCTGCCGTAGGCGGCAACGCTTTGGGGGAAAAGAGCTACGTTTTCGCCGTCGTCGTTTTCGGCGCGACTATGCTTTTAAGCGCGGCGGGGCTGCTCATATATAACGCCGTCGTGAAAAAGCACGGCGAAAAAAAGCCGAAAGAGCAAAGTAAAGAATAATAAAAACCGTCCGCGCAGCTTTGCTGCGCGGACGGGCTTTTGTATTCACCAGACAGAAACCGAAGACGCGAAATCCGCCATTATATCGGCTATCTTTATTCCCTGCGGGCAGACCTTTTCGCAGGCGCGGCAGCCGATGCACGCCGTCGGGCGCTTGAACTTGGGCAAAGAGCCCAGAACCATCGGCGCGATAAAGCCGCCGCCCGTGAACTTTTCCTCGTTGTAAAGCGCGATAAGCTTAGGTATGTCGAGCTCCTGACGGCATTTTGTCGTGCAGTAGCGGCAGGCGGTGCAGGGCACGGCTTTTTCTTTCGACATTTCGTCGGCTATATCGAGAAGGGTGACGACCTCGTTTTTTGAAAGAGGATGGCTCTCGCTGCAGGTCTTTATGTTTTCGCTGAGCTGTTCGATATTCGACATTCCCGAAAGAACGACCGTGACGGGGGGAACGCTCTGAAGGAAACGGAACGCCCACGCGGGTATGCTTTCCTCGGGGCGAAGGGCGCGAAGCCTTTCGGCGTATTTGTCGGGCAAAGTGGCGAGCTTTCCTCCGCGCAAAGGCTCCATGACCCACACGGGGAGCTTGTGTTTCGTTATGAGCGCCACCTTTTCCTGCGCGTTCTGAAAGCCGTAATCCAGGTAATTGAGCTGTATCTGGCAAAACTCCATATGCTTGCCGTAAGCGTCAAAAAGCGCTCCAAAACGGGAAGGTCGCCGTGCGCCGAAAAGCCGAGATGCTTTATCCTGCCGTTTTCCTTCTGCTTCAAAAGATATTCGAGGATCCCGTATTTTTCATCAAGATAGGCGTCGATATTTCTTTCGCAGACGTTGTGGAAAAGGTAAAAATCAAAATACGAGACGCCGCATTTTGAAAGCTGTTCCTCAAAGATGCTTTCGACCTTGTCCATGTTGGAAAGGTCGTATCCGGGGAACTTGTCGGCGAGATAAAAGCTTTCGCGGGGGTATCTCGCAAGAGCTTTTCCGATCGCTCTTTCGGACGCGCCCTCGTGGTAGCCCCACGCCGTGTCGAAATAATTGACGCCGTTTTTTATCGCGAGATCGACCATTTCAAAAACCTTTTCCTCGTCGGGGGAGCCGTCGCGCCCCTCGGCGCAGGGAAGACGCATACAGCCGAGCCCGAGAGAAGAGAGCTTTATGCCCTGAAAATCGTTGTAAAGCATGATTTTCTCCTTTTTATTTTATTTCGACGCTTTTTCCCATGGCGTCGGCAAAGGGAACGCGGAGAGCTTTTTCAAAGGCTTCGCCGTCGGACTTTTCGCCGACTATGGAGCCGTAATGAGTGGGTATCGCGAGGGAGGGGCGCAGAAGGTTCGCAAGAGACGCCGCTTCAGAAGCCGTCATGGTATAGGTGCCGCCGACGGGGAGAAGGGCAATGTCGCAAGAGACCTTTTCGGCGTCGGGCGTTTTGTCGGTGTCGCCGGCGACGTATATTTTTTTGCCCTCTATCGTAAGGACGTAACCGAGCCAGCCGCGCTCCTTCGGATGGAACTTTTTGCTGAGGTTATAGGCGGGCACGCCGAGAATATCTACGCCGAGGACGTTTTTTTCCTCTCCCGCCTTAAGAAACTGAGTGAAGCCGAAGGTGTGCTCCCTCATCGACTCGGGCATAACGAAGACGGTCGTCGCGCAGGATACCTTTTCGATATCCTCGGGCGAAAAATGGTCGTAATGCTCGTGAGTGAAAAGAACTATGTCCGCGTCGTTCGTTTCCTCCTTTATCCTGAAAGGATCC
>JAEEIO010000007.1 GCA_016281405.1 Clostridiales bacterium
CATGCTCAGGGCGTTCAAAAGGTTCTGGTCGGCGTTGCCGAAAAGGAAACCGCCGTAAACGCCCACGGGGACAAGGATCACCGTAAGGGTGAGTATTATCCGGAAAAGGCGCTTCTGGTCGCGGTACTGCGCGGCGATGAGCGGCGGCACCGCCATCGCTATGAGCGCCTGATGGGTGAGGGTGACGCAGATAAGACTTATCCCGAAAAAAGCCGAGACGATGATGAGCATTTTGAAATTGTCGTTTTCAAGGTAAGAAGGGACGCGGCGCATGACTTTGTCGTGGATGAACCGGACAATTATCGGCGTCGAAAAAAAGATAAGACTTACGAGCATACCTATTCGCATTATGGAAAAAGCGACCTCGAAAACGCCCGTTTCGTTGAGGAGGTCGCATATAACGACGATACAGCAAAGCACGCCGAGGCATTTGAGGTTAAAGAGATTAGCCGCCGCCTCGGCTTTTTTATACAGTTCTTTTTCTCTTATCACGACTGTTTGTGAGGTCATTTACGTATCACGTCCGAAATAAGTGTCGCCGCAAAAAACGGTTCCTGAATATTTTATCACGATATTCGCCGCAAATCAAGAAAAATCAGCCGTTATTCCCGGGCGAAAGCCCCTCGGGCAGAAGCGCCTTTACCGAGCGGGAATACTCGGTCGGGGTCATCCCCGTCACCTTCTTGAACTGCCTCGAAAAGAAATGTATGCCCGAATAGCCCATAAGGTCGGCTATCTGGCTCACGTTGTAGGAGCCCTCGCGCAGAAGCTGCTTGGCGCGCTCGGTCTTGAGGTGAATAAAGTATTCGGCGGGAGACATGGAAAACGCCTCGCGGAAAAGGCGGTCTACCGAGGCGCGGCTTAAAGACGAGCATTTCTGAAGGTCGGAGACCGAGAACTTCGAGCCGACGCGCGCGCGCATATACGAGAGCATGACCGAAAGGCGCGCGTTCTGCTCGTTTACGCTTATCGCCGTGTACTGTTTGGGCGTGCCGAGCTCGCGGATAAAGGAGATGAGAAGCGCGGAGAGGTACGCCCTTATGAGCTGGTCGGAGCCGAAAAGGGGCTCTTTGCGGCGTATCGGCTTTTCGCAGAAAACGACGTTGAGGGGCGTTTCATAGCCGTTTACGAACTCGGCGATTATCTTGGAAATGAGCTCCTTTTGCTTCTGCCCGACGGGAAGCGTCCTTTCGCGGAAATACTCCATCGTCGGGGAGAGGCACTCGAAGCTGATTATCGCAACGCCCGGCGCCGTTTCGTTTGAGGTTATGTTGTGCCACTCGTCGGGCGCGTGAAAATAGGCGTGCCCCTGCGTAAGCGTGAACTCGCGTTCCCCCGCGGTCACGTTCGCTTCCCCCTTGTCGACGTAGACCATCTCCCAGAAGGGGTGGCTCTCGCCTATGAAGCGGTAGGTCTTCGAATACTCGAAATAATGCACCGAAAAGAGCTTTTTCACGGGCAGGTCGTCTTTCAGACGGGACGGGACGTAATTCGGCATGTTTTTCACCTCGGTTTAAGTATACGCCGCGGGGGAAAATAAGTCAATAGTGCAAAAAAATGATTTGATAATGTAAATACTTGACGAAAAGACGGGCTTATAATGAAGGCGGGAGATGAGAAAATGGTAATAAAAAACGCCGTGATAAACGGAAAGCTTTCCTGCCTTCGCGCCGAAAAGGGGAAAATAACCTTTATCGGCGAAACGGAGGAAAGCGGATTCGACGCGGGCGGGCTTTACCTTTACCCGGGGCTTATAGACGTGCACGTTCACGGCTGCAAGGGCGCCGACACGATGGACGGCGAGCTTGCGGAGATGGCTTACGAGCTCGCGAAGAGGGGCACGACCTGCTTTTACCCGACGACCATGACGGCGCCTTTTTCGAGGATAAAAAAGGCGTGCGAGGCGGACACCCGCGTTTACGGCGCTCATATCCCCGGCTTTCACGCCGAGGGGCCTTTCGTTTCGCCCAAATACAGGGGGGCGCAGAAGGCGGAGGACTTAAGAGCGCCCGACCTTACGGAGTTCAAAAGGTATAAAAACGTGAAGATAGTCACCCTCGCGCCCGAGCTTGTCGGCGCGGAGGAGTTTATAAAGGAATGCGGCTGCGTCGTCTGCCTCGGGCACACCGACGCCGATTACGAAACGGCGGCGCGGGCTTTCCGCGCGGGCGCGAAATGCGTTACCCACACCTTCAACGCCATGAGGGGCTTTCACCACAGGGAGCCGGGCGTTTTCGGAGCCGCCGTCACCGAGGACGCGTTCGTTACCGTCATAGCCGACGGCCTGCACCTGCACAGGGCGGCTGTTCTGGCGCTTTACAAGACCTTCGGGCGCGACAGGATGATACTCATAAGCGACGGCATGCGCGCCACCGGCCTTCCGGACGGGGAGTACGAGTTCGGCGGGCAGACGGTTTCCGTCGAAAAGGGCGTCGCGAGGACGAAGGAGGGCGCCATAGCCGGCGGGACGCACACCCTTCTCGAATGCGTCAGAAGCGCCGTTTCGATGGGCATACCGAAGGAGGACGCGCTCATTATGGCGAGCCGAACGCCGGCGCGCCTCATGGGGCTTTCCAAGGGGGAGATACGCGTCGGGGCGGACGCCGACTTCATTTTATGCGACG
>JAEEIO010000082.1 GCA_016281405.1 Clostridiales bacterium
CAGAGTCTTTACAGCGTTTTCAGGGAGCGCGTCACCCGGGACCATACCGACTATTTCGGCGTCCGCCACCGCGAAGCCCCTTTGCGCGGCCTCTTTCTTCACAGTCTCGGTTACCTTTAAAACCGACGTCGTTTTATAGTCCGTCAAATTGCAGGTGACCTGCGCGAGACCGCGGTCGGCGAGAAAGACTCCGAGCGCTTTGACGCATTTCAGTCCGCCGTTTTTCTCGCGTATCACCGAGGCGATATCGGAAGCGACGGCGACGTCCGGGGTATTCAGAATGAGGTTATAGGCTATGAGCGGCTTTCTCGCGCCTACGGCGACGACGCCCGCCGTGGGATGAACTTTTCTCTTTCCGAAATCGGGTTTCCACTCTTTTTGTAAAAGCTTTGCCGGCATCCCCTCGAACTGTCCGCGGCGGATATCGGCGAGGTTTTTTCGGTTTCCCGCCGTCGCGGCGTATTCGTATAGAAATACCGGCACGCCCGCCTCCCGCCATATTCTTCTGCCGACCCTTTTCGAAAGCGAAACGCAGTCCTCCATAGTCGCGCCCTTAAGGGGCACGAAGGGGATCACGTCGGCGGCGCCCATGCGGGGATGCTCACCCTTTTGTTTCGTAAGGTCTATAAGCTCGGCCGCTTTAACGGCCAAGGCGACGGCGGCCGCGCCGACGGCCCTCGGGCTTCCCTTGAAGGTCAGAACGCTTCGGTTATGGTCGGCGTCGGACGTGACGTGCAAAAGCTTTACGCCCTTAACGGCCGAAACGGCGTCGCAGACGGCCTTGATTATTTCCCCGTCCTTCCCTTCGCTTATATTCGGCACGCATTCTATTATTTTTCTCATTATTTCCTCTTGCAAAACAAAACGGCGGAAAACCGCCGTTTTAATTTATGTCTTATCTATTATATGTTTTTTTATGGCGCGGAAGGTCTTTTCGCTTATGTCGTGCTCGATTTTGCAGGCGTCGGCCGCCGCCGTCTTTTCGTCGACGCCTATGGCGACGAGCAAATCGGTAATAACGCGGTGACGCTCGTAAATGGTCTCGGCGATCTTCGAGCCCTTTTCGGTGAGAAGCAGGTAACCGCTGTCGTCAAGGGCGACGAAGCCGTCGTTTTTGAGCCTTGAGAGCGCCCTGCTTATCGAGGCCTTCGAATAGCCCATCATCTCCGCGAGATCGACGGCGCGGACGTTGCTTAACTTCTGCTTAAGTATCAGAATATTCTCAAGATACATTTCTCCCGATTCGCGCAAGGTTTTCCCCTCCTTTTTATAGATTCATTATACCATTTATAAAAAGAAAAATCAACAAAAAAAGATTTTTTGACTTTTTTCAAAAAAACTCTTGACAAGTTAGCGTATGACAACTATAATATGGTATGAGGTTAGCGAAGGCTAACCGTTGTCCGAAAGGAAGGATGAAAATGATGCCGCTGCTATTTGCCGCCGTCGGAGAGACGAACACCATAAAGAAAGTGGGCGGAAATCCCGAAGTCAAAAAGCACCTCGAAAATCTCGGCTTCGTCGCGGGCGGTCTGATAACCGTAGTTTCCGAAACGGCGGGAAACCTCATAGTCAACGTCAAGGAAGCAAGGGTCGCGGTAAGCCGCGAGATGGCGCAGAAAATAATGATATAAGGAGAGAAGAATATGAAAACGCTTCGCGATGCGAAAGTCGGCGAGACCGTTAAAGTCGTCCGTATTAACGGCTCGGGCGCGATAAAGCGCCGCATTATGGACATGGGTATCACCAAGGGCGTGGAGATCTACGTCCGCAAGGTGGCGCCGCTCGGCGACCCCGTGGAGATAAACCTTCGCGGTTACGAGTTAAGTCTTCGCAAGGCCGACGCCGAAATGGTTGAAATAGAGTAATTTTTCGGGGAGGGCCCCCTATTTTTCAAACCGTAAGTTGTCTATAGGCAACCGCGGTGGAAAGGAATAATCATGGACATTAAAATTGCCCTCGCGGGCAACCCGAACAGCGGCAAAACGACGCTGTTTAACGCGCTGACGGGCTCCAATCAGTTCGTCGGCAACTGGCCGGGCGTCACCGTCGAAAAAAAGGAAGGAAGACTCAAAAAGCACGACGGCGTCATAATAACCGACCTTCCCGGCATCTATTCCCTCTCGCCCTACACCCTCGAAGAGGTGGTCGCGAGAAACTATCTCATCAACGAACGTCCCGACGCCATTTTGAACATCGTCGACGGCACCAACCTCGAAAGAAACCTCTACTTAACGACCCAGCTCACCGAGCTCGGCATCCCCGTCGTCATAGCGATAAATATGATGGACGTCGTCCGTAAAAACGGCGACAAGATAGACGTTAAAGAACTTTCAAGACAGCTCGGATGCAAGATCATCGAGGTCTCCGCTCTCAAAAACGAGGGCATATTCGAGGCGGCGGAGGCCGCCGTCGCCGCCGCGGCGGACGCCAAGACCGTCCCGCAGCACAGCTTTTCGGGCGCCGTCGAGCACGCCATAGCGCACATAGAGGAGGCCGTTCTCCACGATATGCCCGAGGAACGCCAGAGATGGTACGCGATAAAGATATTCGAACGCGACGAAAAAGTCCTCGAACAGCTTAAAATTCCCGAGGACGTCATGGCGCACATCGAAAGAGATATCGCCGCCGCCGAAAAAGAACTCGACGACGACGCCGAAAGCATCATCACCAACGAACGCTATATCTATATCGCCGGGATAATCAAATCGTCCTATAAGAAGAAGGACGCGGGCAAGCTTTCGGTCTCCGACAAGATCGACCGCATCGTCACTAACCGCTGGCTCGGCCTCCCGATCTTCGCCGTTATCATGTTCCTAGTCTACTTCCTCGCCATGGCGCCTGGCGCCGTCGGCACGAGGCTTACCGACTGGATGAACGACGGCGTCTTCGGCGACGGCTGGAGACTTTTGGGCATAGGAGACGGAGCCTACGAAGAGGTCTCGGGCGAATATTCCGACGCCGTCACCGCCCTTTCGGCCTACGGCGTGGAGTTTGACGCCGAGGATGAAAGCTTCGACCCCGCCGCCGTCCTTGCGGCCGCCAAAGCGGTGACCTCCGATAAAGAATACGTCACCGTAACGGTCGAGGACGAGGAGACTTTGCAGGAAAACGAAATGAAGGTCTATTTCTCCGAAGTCCCCGAAAGCGCGAGCGATGAAGACACTATCATGACGTCCTTCAAAGACGCGGTGGCCTATTTTGAAAGCAAAAACGCCGCCTTCGAGGAGCCCGATCCTGCCGCCTACGGCGTGTGGGTGCCGGGCATCCCCGTTCTGGTCGAGCAGGGGCTTGACGCAGTAAACTGCGCCGACTGGTTGAAGGGTCTAATCCTCGACGGCATCATCGCCGGTATCGGCGCGGTGCTCGGTTTCGTGCCGCAGATGCTGATTTTGTTCCTGCTTCTCGCCTTCCTCGAAGCCTGCGGCTATATGGCGCGAATCGCCTTCGTGCTTGACAGGATATTCAGAAAGTTCGGCCTTTCGGGCAAGTCGTTTATTCCGATGCTTATCGGCACGGGATGCGGAATCCCCGGTATTATGGCGTCGCGAACCATCGAGAACGAGCGCGACCGCCGTATGACAATAATGACCACGACCTTCATCCCCTGCAGTGCTAAAATACCCTTTATCGCCATGGTCGCGGGCGCCATCTTCGGCGGCTCCGCGTGGGTTGCAACGAGCGCCTACTTTATCGGCATGGCGGCGATAATAGTCTCGGGCATAATCTTAAAGAAGACCAGAATGTTCGCGGGCGACCCCGCACCCTTCGTCATGGAGCTTCCCGCATATCACTGGCCGACCGTCAAAAACGTCCTCCGCTCGACCTGGGAGCGCGGCTGGTCGTTTATAAAGAAAGCCGGCACCATAATACTCCTTTCGACGATAGTCGTCTGGTTCGCCACCTTCTTCGGCTTCACCCCCGACGGCTTCAGGATGCTTGCCGAGGATGAGATAGACATGTCGATTCTCGCTAAAATCGGCGGAGCGATAGCCTGGCTCTTCGCGCCTCTCGGCTGGGGCAACTGGCAGTCGGCCGTCGCCTCCATCACGGGACTTGTCGCCAAGGAGAACATCGTCGCGACGATGGGTATTCTCTTCAGAACGGCAGACGCGAGCGTCTACGCCAACATCGGCGCAGTCTTCACCGCCGTCTCGGCCTACTCCTTCCTCGTCTTCAACCTGCTTTGCGCCCCCTGCTTCGCGGCGATCGGCGCTATCAAACGCGAGATGAATAACGCCAAATGGACGTGGTTCGCCATCGGCTATCAATGCGGCTTCGCATACGCCATCGCGCTTATGATAAATCAGTTCGGCAATCTTATGACGGGCAACATGGGCACGGGCGGAACGCTCGTCCTGAATATTATAAGCCTCGTCGCCGCCTTCGCGGTCCTCGGACTTATGATTTATATGCTCTTCTTCAAAAAGTATAAAGAGGCCGAAAGCCTCACCGTCAAGGTGTAAAAAGGAGGGACTTTTATGGGCGAATGGTTGGCGGCAAATCTCGCGAGCGTCCTTATAGCGCTCGGACTCGTCGGAATAATCGCCCTCGTCGTCTTCATCATGCGGCGGGACAAGAAAAAGGGCAAATCCTCCTGCGGATGCGGATGTGAAAACTGTCCGATGAGCGGTTCCTGCCATAAAGAATAATGAAAAGCGGCGGCAAACGAAAGTTTGCCGCCGCTTTTTTATTTGTTTACAAGCTGCGCCGTCTGCCACTTTTTGGGCGTGACGCCGAAACGGTATTTGAACCGCTTGATGAAATAGCAGTAGTCGCAAAAGCCGTTATTCAGGCAGGCCTCGGTTATATTCATCCCCGACAGCATATCCGTTTTGGCCGCCGACATACGCTTTAATTCAACGTAGTCCTTCGGCAAAATGTTTATACGCTCCTTGAAAAGCTTTATGAGATAGTGCCGGCTTATGCCGAAATGGTCCGAGACCTCTTTCAGGTATTTTATCTCGCGGAAATTTGCGTCGACGTAGTCGAGTATCGATCTGAAAAAGGCGGGAAACGGCCTGCTCTCGACGGGCGCGGCGTTTTCAAAGCAGGTGAGCATATAGAAATAGTCTGACAGCATCTCAAACTTTTCATTATCCCCGTAACCGCCTGTCGACGCCCGCTCGCAAAAGCTTACCAACCGTTTTTCGTCTTTTTCGTCGAGCGTTATGAGCCTGTCGCTCCCGAAAAGACGCGAAAAAAGGTCGGAGTTGCCGTTATAAATCCACACGACGTAATAGACGCACTCGGTCTTCGGCGGGATCCTCACGTTGTGCGTATCGTAAGGCTTTATCAAAACCGCCGTCCCGGGTCTGCACGAATAGACGGTATTTTCCACGAGCGCCTCGTAAACGCCCGAGACGTTTATGAGTATCTCGGTAAAGTCGTGAAAATGAATACCCGAATTAAACGGAGCGTCGCCGTAATCGCGTTTCGGGAAAACGCTTATGGCCTCGGCGTTAAACCCGGGGAGAAAAACGTCGTTTTCCATTATCTCATCTCAGTTACAATATTTTATGTTTATTGTAAAATATATTATAGAAATTGTCAATATTTAATGCTATAATTATTTCAAGAAAGGCGGTAAAACTATGAAAAGACTTATTTCGTTAACTTTGTCGGCAATGATCCTCGTCACCTCTCTCTTCGCGTTCGCGGCCTGCGGAAACGGCGGCGGCGCGGGTGAAAAAGATCTTTTCACCTTCTACGATCGCCTCGACGACGGCGACGTCGACATAACCAAATACGATTACGTCGACGTCAAGAGCGACGCGGGTTTCGACGGCAACGAGGGCGGTTTTGCGAACATCAATCCCCTGAAGTCTGACAAAATGGCCGTTAACGGCTTCGCGAGCTTCGAAAAGGACAGAAGATTTTACAGAATCGACTGGAAGACCAAGGACAGCTTCGGCGGTAACGTCGCCAGTAACGCCTATAATACGGCGGGCGGCAGAGTGCGTTTCTGCACTAATTCGACCAAGATAAACATAACCGTCAAATACGGCAACTACACCTACGGCTATAACCACGTCTCGATTTCGGGCGCCTTCGGTATCGACGTTTACGTGGGAACGGGCACCTCCCGCAGGTGGATCACGACCGTAAAGCCGAACTATAACGACACTTCCGTCACCGCGACCGTAAACCTTTATCTCAGCTATAAGAACAGCGGCTACAAGGAAGTGACCATTGAGCTCCCGACCTACGCGGGCATCCGCTCCATGTCGATAGGTTTCGACAGCGGCAGCAAGATAGCGGCGCCCACGCCGTTTAACGTGAGCAAGCCCATAGTCAACTACGGCTCGTCGACGAGCCACGGCGGCTGCATCTCGCGCCCGGGCAATCATTATCTGAACGTTCTCGGAAGGATATTCGATGCCGACTTCATAAATCTCGGCTTCAACGGCTCGGCGCAGGGCGAACAGTCGATAGCCGACTATATCGCGAATATCGATATGTCCTGCTTCATACTCGACTACGACGACAACTCGCCGACGGCCGAGACGCTCCGGAACACCCACTACAACATGTATAAGACGGTGAGGGATAAAAATCCCGACCTTCCCATAATAATCGTTTCGCGCCAGTGGCCCTACCCCGGAGAGGACGACGCACGCCACGATGTGGTTTACGCCACCTACAAAAAGGCGGTCGACGAAGGCGACAAGAACGTCTACTACGTCGACGGATATTCGGTATACGGCGAATATAACCGCGACCTCTTCACCACCGACGGCGTCCACCAGAACGACCTCGGCATGTACGCCATGGCGATGGCGCTCTACCCCACCGTGAAAGAAGTCCTCGCGAAGCAGGGCTTCACCGTCTCCGGCACGGTCAAAAGATAAGCGTAAAATCAGTATCCCCGTCCATAAGGACGGGGATACTATTGTTTTTACTCAGTTCCAGCCGTTAGGGTAACTGCCCTCGTTATCCTCGTAGCTTACCGTTATTATTTCTTCTGTCCCGAACATATTTATCTCAACTTCGGGCGATTCGTATTTTTTCATCAACTTTCACTCTCTTTTAATAGTTTATGTCGGCCGCCGCGACTATCCCTTCAATACTTCTTACGCAGGGATTGGAATAGACGACGCTGCCGTCGTTATAGATTGCATAGGCCACCGCGACGTATCTTCTCGAATAGTTCGTCTGGCCTACGTCGGCATTGGGGATGTTGACAAGCACGGCGGTGAAGGTGATATAACCGTCTTTGTTGTAATAGAGTTTTTTTGCCTCTATGTCGAGATATTTTACGCCGTTGACGGTGCCGTTCTTGGTAAATGCGAGTTTGCAGGCGTCGCCGTCAAGCTTGTCGAGCGGCATAAGGAGCATGCCGAACTTCGTTATGTTGCCGATGGTCGCAACGCCGTCGCCGTCGACCGTCACTTCGCCGTTTATTTCGCTCTTGTTCATGTGCGCGGCGAAACGTATACCGGCCGTGCCGGTCGTTCTGTATTGCCCGCCGAGAATATAGGCGCGGCTTGCAACGTCGTTTTTATCGTCCACGTAACCGGCGTTGCTTCCGTTGACGCTCTTCACGGTGACAAGTCCGCCGCTGTTGCCGTAGCCCTGATTTGTAATTACTAAATAGCACTTTCCTGCGGAACCGACGACGTTGGTGACATCGAACTCGAATTCGACCTTGTTTTCGCCGTCCATATAATAGAGATTTTCACCGTTTAAGGCTATCTTCACGTATTTGCGTTCGCCCTTGGTGTAAATATTGCCGACGGTTATAGTCGAATTGGCGTATTCATAAAACTCATTTTCAAAAGAGACCTCGCCGCAGGTGCCGTAAGCCATGACGTTATAGAAGGCGTTTTCGGGGACGGTCACGTTGCCCGATATCATAACGCCTACCGTTTCATTTGACTGAAAGTTGGGCGCGTAGCTTCTTTGGAGGAAACCGACGGAATGAGTGGTCGGCTTTTTAGCGGTAAAGAAAATACCGAAGTATCCGTTCGGAGACGGATTGCTGTACTGTTCTTTGCTGAAAACCACGCCGGTCTGCTCTAAGGATATCTTGACCCCGTAGACCACGCTCGCCTGTCTGAACCAGCCGTCGCGGCTATCGAGGATCATCTCGCCTTTTTCGTTGTAGCTTACCGAGCCGACGGGGTTTGCAATGGCCTCGGCATTCCACTCGGGGATTATATCCCAGTTGCTTTCATCGGCGTCGAAATAGGGCGCGGTCGAATTGTAATACCAGTCGAAAGTGACGCCAGAGAAATCGTCGTCCATAACGCCGACGCCGATATTCGCCATATCTTCCTCGGAGCCGGCGTATTTGATCTTCTTGAGCGCGGCACAGCTGTCGAAAGCATGGTTTCCTATGACGGCAAGGCTTGCGGGAATTATGAGCGTGGTCATTTCGTTAAGGCCGTAAAACGCATAATCGCCCACCGCGACGATGCCGTCGGGTATCGTTTTGGTGACGTTGTTGACGGCGGTTAGCACTTTATTCTCAGCTATGTCTATAAGACAGCCGTTTTGCACCTTAAACGCGGTATTGCCCGAAGCTACGGAAATACTCTCAAGGAACGGAGTGCCATCGCATAGACCGCTGCAAAAGGCGCCGTCGCCGATATGAGCGACCTGCGCGGGTATGGTTAAATTGATAAACATATTGCCGAAATAGGCCATATAGCCTATAGAAGTGATCGTTGCCGGAATTTCATAATCGGGAAGGCAGTCCATCCCCGCAAAAGCGTAATCGCCTACCTCGGTGACGCTGCCGTCGGTCGGGATCACGGTGTTGAAGCATCCGAGCACGAGCTTATTCGTCCCTTTTTCGTATATGCCGTTATCAATGCTGTAATAATACGGGTTGTCGACGGAGATCGAAAGCTCGGCGGTGTAGGTGCTGCCGAAGGCAAACGCGCCGATATCCTTAAGTCCCGCGCCGAGCGTGACGTAGTCGAGCTCAGAATCGTAAAAGGCGTATTCGCCTATCGAAACGACGCTGTCGGCCATTACTAACGACATAATGGAACTGGCTTTTTCAAAAGCGTGCGCACCGATCGAGACTACGCCCTCGGGAATAACGAGATCGATAAAATGTCCTCCCGAGTATCTGAGAGCGCCGGCAAACGCTCCGTCGCCTATGGCGACGACGGGATGGCCGTCAAGCGTCGACGGTATGCCCGCAAAGCTCGTGTCGTCGCCCGAAAACGCGACTATAGTGGCGTTGTCGCCTTCGAGGGTATACTCGTATTCGCCGCTCGTGTATGCCGTCGAGGTCGGCAAAGCGGCGACTGCAAGCGGCAAAATCATAACGAGCGCGACCGCAAAAGATAAGAGTTTCTTTTTCATGTTTATTCTTTCCTTTCGAAATATTATATAATTCAAATACAATTTAATCCTTTTGTTCATATTCTTTATTAATATTATACCCCCACCCATAGATTTTTGTAAATCCTTTTTTTGATATTTTTTCGATACTTTGATTATTTGAGGATCTTCTTTCAGCAAAACAATAAAAAATAATTCATTGTAAGAATATAACCTTATGCAATTCCATTTCAGAACCATAACGCCGATTTAAATGTTATAATATGAAATGTTGCAATTATTTTTTTGAATATGCCGAGAGGCGTCAAAGAGGTGTTAAATATGAAACCGAGATTAAAGGGATACGGGTCTTACAACGTCATTGGCAAAACCGTTGAAGAAATCAGGAAAAGCAAAGGCATCAAGCAGGGTCGCTTTATCGCAATGCTTCAAAGCCGCGGTCTCGATATCAATCCCTCGAGTTATTCAAAGCTCGAAGGACAGATAAGAAACGCGTCCGACATCGAGGTCTATCATATTGCCGCCGCCCTCGGCGTCCCGATGGAGAAGCTTTTCAAGGCCGTTTCCGACTGAACTTATCGCGATAAAACCGTTTGTCTTTGACAAACGGTTTATTTCATAGTATAATTCTCTAAACGGAAATATTTTGATCGTTTATTACGGCAAGGGAGCAACAATGATGTCGGGAAAGACCATCGTCATAACGGGCGCGAGCGACGGAATAGGCGCCGCCGCCGCGAAAATACTTAAAGAAAAGGGGCACGACGTCATAATCGTCGGACGTAACCCCGAAAAGACCGAAAAGGTCGCGGCGTCACTTTCGGCGCCCTTTCACACTGTCGACTACGCCGATCTGCAAAGCGTCGTCAGGCTTGCGAAGGAGCTTTCAGCCTACCCGAAAATCGACGTCCTCGCAAACAACGCGGGCGGCGCGGGGAATAAGCGCACCATTACCGTCGACGGCTTCGAGCGCACCTTTCAGATAAACGTTCTCGGCGGCTTTCTGCTCACCCGTCTTCTTGCCGACAAGCTTTGCGATTCGGGCGCGACGGTTATTCAGACCTCATCCATCGCCTCAAACCTTTACGGCGCGGGGCTTGACGTCAACGATTTGCAAAACGAAAAAAGCTACTCCCCCTTCACCGCCTACGGCAGGGCCAAACTTTGCGATATTCTCTTCACCCGCGGACTCGATAAGCGTTACCGTTCTAAAGGCATAAACGCCGTCGCCTTCGAGCCGGGCGTGGTGCGGACCAATTTCGCCGCCGAGTCGACTCCATTCGTCCGCTTCTGCTACCGCTCGCCGATAAAGCACCTCTTCACCATATCCCCCGAAAGAAGCGCCGCCCGCCTCGTCCGGCTCGCGGAAGGCGAAGCGGGAAAGGACTTTCTCGCGGGCGAGGTCTACAGCGGCCGTAAGCCGATGAAACTTAAGTTCAGGGACGAAAACGGCGAGGCCGCCGACATCCTCTGGAACTCCTGCGTGGAAATGACGGATAAATACGTTTGACAAATATAAAAACAGTCGGCTTTGAAGGCAAAGCCGACTGTTTTTCCGTTATTCGGTTTTCAGCGTCGCTTCTTCTATCCCGAAGGCGGTGCGGGCTCCGAAAAGCTG
>JAEEIO010000083.1 GCA_016281405.1 Clostridiales bacterium
CACGGCGTCGATGATCCCGCTCCCGCAGACGCCCTTCGGCGCCGCGTCTCCTATAACGTGCGCCTTCAGGGCGCCGTTTTCGTATTTCACCTTGTCGACGGCGCCTTTCGCGCCGCCCATGCCGCAGGATATGTCCGCCCCCTCGAAGGCGGGCCCCGCCGCCGTCGAGCAGACGAAAAATTCGCCGTTTTTGTAAAGCGCCTCCTCGCCGTTGGTGCCTATGTCGATAAGCAGACAGACGCCCGAAAGCTCGTCCCCGACCGACGTCAGCGCGCACGAAATGTCGGCGCCTACGAAAGCCGAAACGCAAGGCGGCAGGTAAATATCAAAGTCGCCCGTAATCCCGATTTCAACGGACCTCACGACCTCGCCGAAAAGCCTTTTTGCCGCAAACGGCGCGTGCGTGAGGGGCTCGACCGACGTCGCCGTGAGAAAATGGAGCATGACGGTATTTCCCGTAATGACTCCGACGTCGATCTCGCTTACGCCGACGCCCGCCTCCCCGCAAAGCTCGTCTAAAAGCCCGTTTATTCTTCCGCGTATAAGCGCCGCGAGCGCGGGGGCGTTTCCGCCCACGGCCGCTTCCATGCGGCTGACGACGTCGGCGCCGAACGCTTTTTGCGGGTTTTCGCCGCAAGACGACGCAAGAAGCCTGCCGTTTGCATCGTAAAGCCTCGCCGCGACGGTCGTCGTCCCGACGTCGACGGCGACGCCGAACTTTTTGAAGGCGGGCAATATCGGAAACTCCTTTTTGACCCCGCCCGTCACGATATTCGTCGCCGCGCCCTTTTCGGTCGAAATCGCGCAGTCTCCGGTAAGCGTCACCCGACAGGCAAGCCTCACGCCGCCCGCGATCTCGTCTCCCGAAAGCGTTTTTAACTCTGTTTCCGAAGGCGTCGGCGCGTTTTCGGTAAAGACCACGCGGCACTTTCCGCACCTGCCGTGGCCGCCGCAGACGAAGCGGTCGAAGCCCGCGCCTCGGAGAAGGCCCGCGAGCGCCTCTCCCTTTTTCGCCTTATATTCGGTTCCGTTGATTACGACTTTGATCTCATCCATACGGCTTTCTCCGAAAGCTTTTTTCTTATTTTATCAAATATCGACCGCAAAATCAAGTGACGCCGCCGCCTCTTTTTCTCAAAAAACACTGTAAATTCACTTTTATATATGGTATAATATAATGAAAAGGACAAGGGGGCGTTTTTATGACATCCGAAATAATCTGCGTGGGAACCGAACTGCTTACGGGCGACACCGTAAACACCAACGCCTCCTACGTCTCTAAAAGACTTATGGAACTCGGCGCGGGCCCCGTCTGGCAAAGCGTCGTTGGCGATAACCGCGAACGTCTGACCGAAGCCGTCGGGACGGCCCTTCGCCGAAGCGACGTAATAATCCTCACGGGCGGCCTCGGCCCTACCGAAGACGACCTCACCAAAGAGACGGCCGCCTCGCTTTTACGCCTCCCTCTTTACGAGGATAAGGCCTCTATGGACGCCATCGCCTCCTTTTTCGCCGCCACGGGCCGCGAAATGCCCGAAATAAACCGAAAGCAGGCGCTTATCCCCTTGGGCGCCGTCGTGCTGGAAAACGATATAGGCACGGCGCCGGGCGTCCTCTTCGATTTCCCGCTCTTACGCGACCAGGGGAGATTTTACTCCCGCTACCGGGCGGTCTATATGGCGCTTTTACCCGGCCCGCCGCGCGAAATGGCGCGGATGCTCGATGAAAAACTCATGCCGTATCTCCGCGAGCGCGTAAAAGGGACGGCGCTCGTCTCCCACTACCTGACCGTCTTCGGCACGGGCGAATCGCGCGCCGCCTCGCTCGTCGGCGAGCTTCAGGAGGGCGCCAACCCCACCGTCTCGCCCTACGTCAAAAACGGCAGCGTCCGCTTCCGCGTGACCGCCTCGGCGGCGACCGAAAAGGCGGCCGAAGCGTTGACCGCTCCCGTCCTCGAAGAGATGAAAAAGCGGCTCGGCGACTCCGTCGTCGGCGTCGATATAGTCTCGATAGCCGACGTCGCCGTCAACCTGCTTAAAAAATATAACGCCACCGTCGCCCTCGCCGAAAGCTGCACGGGCGGCCTCATAGCAAAGAAGATAACCGATATTTCGGGCGCGAGCGACGTCTTCCATATGGGCGCCGTCACCTACGTTAACGAGATAAAAGAAATGCTTTTGTCCGTCTCTCACGAAACGCTCGAAGCCCACGGCGCTGTTTCCAAAGAGACCGCCGCCGAAATGGCGAGGGGCGCCGCCCTGAAGGCCGACGCCGACTACGCCCTCTCCGTGACCGGACTCGCGGGCCCCTCGGGCGGCACCGAGGAGACCCCCGTCGGCACCGTCTTCATAGGCGTCCACAGCAAAAAAAGCGGCACCGCGGTTTTGAAAAAACGCTTCGGACACGGCAAGGCCGACGAGCGCGAATTCATAAGAGAGCTTGCCGCCGAAACCGCCCTTTTCGAACTCGTCAAACTGATAAGGAAAGAAAATAATGTCTGAAACCGAACTGAAAGCGCGCTTCACGGCGCTCAAAAAACGCCTTTTAGATAAAATATACGGCCGCTTGAACGATATGCAGCGGGAGGCCGTCTTCGCCCCCGCGGGCCCGCTTCTCATACTCGCGGGCGCGGGCAGCGGCAAGACGACGGTCGTCGTCAACAAAATCGCCTGCCTCCTCCGTTACGGCGACGCATATTCCGCCGACTATCTCCCCGAAGGCCTCACCGAAGCCGACCTTTCCGAAATGGAAGCCTCCCTTTCGGGCAAGATCACCGACCGCGTCGATCGCCTTTTAAGGCACGACCCCGTCGACGGTAAAAGCGTCCTCGCAATAACCTTCACCAACAAAGCGGCGGGTGAACTCCGCGACCGCATCGCCGCCGCCTCGCCCTCGGCAAGAGACGTCACCGCCTCGACCTTCCACTCCTTTTGCGCAGGGCTTCTTCGCGTCGAGATAGAAAAGCTCGGCTACTCGCGAGCCTTTACCATTTACGACACCGAGGACGTAAAATCGCTCTTGAAAAGCATAATAAAAGACCTCGGCTTAAACGACCGCGAGATAACTCCTAAAATGGTCGCCGCCATGATCTCAAAGGCCAAAAACGGCGGCGAAACGCTGAAAGACGTCCTGAAAAGGTCTGAATACAACCTCTACACCGACGACCTCATAAAAATCTCCGAGCGTTACGACGAGGAGATGAAAAAGGCAAACGCCCTCGACTTCGACGACCTGCTTTTGAAGACCGTCGAGCTTTTCAGAAAAAGCCCCGAGACGGCCGCCAAATACGAAAGACGCTTCCGTTACCTCTTCGTCGACGAATATCAGGACACCAACCTGCTTCAATACGAAATGCTCGCCCGCATCTGTCCGAAGGACGGCAACATCACCGTCGTCGGCGACGACGACCAGTCGATCTACCGTTTCCGCGGCGCGACCATAGAAAACATCCTCAAATTCGAGGAACGCTATAAAAACGCCCGCGTCATAAGGCTCGAGCAAAACTACCGCTCGACCAAAAACATCCTGGACGCCGCCAACGCCCTCATAAAAAACAACTCCGAGCGCAAGGGCAAAAACCTCTGGACCTCGGGCGAAAAGGGCAAACCGATAGTCTGTCACACCGCCTCCGACTCCTACGAGGAGGCCAAATACATAGCCAAGACGATAGAAAAGACGGGCGGCAGATATTCCGACTACGCCGTTTTATACAGAAACAACGCCCAGAACCGCGCCATATCGGAGGCGCTCACCCGCTACGGCATCCCCAACCGCGTCATAGGCGGCGTCCGCTTCTACGACCGCAAGGAGATAAAGGACGTTATGTCCTACCTCGCCGTCGTCGCAAACCCTTCGGACGACCTCCGTTTAAGGCGCATAATAAACGAGCCCTCCCGAAAAATAGGCGCCGCGAGCCTCGCGAGGATATCCGAGGCCGCCTTTTCAGAGGGCGTCCCGACCTTTGAAATACTCCGCAAGGCCTCCGAATACCCCGAACTCTCCCGCGCCAAAGAGGGAATAGACGACTTCGTCTCCCTCATAGAGCGCCTCGGCGAGCTCAAAACCGCGCTGCCGCTTTCCGAGCTTTTCGATAAACTCCTCGAACTCTCGGGCTACGAGGAAATGCTGCTCGCCGATAAGGACGACGAAGCCAGAGACCGAATCTCCAACCTCTACGAATTCAAGTCGGCCATAGCCTCCTACGAAGCCGAGCACGGCGACGACGTTACCCTCGAAGGCTTCCTCGAGGAAATAAGCCTGATAGCCGACGTCGATAACCTCGACCCCACGGCCGACGCCGTGACTTTAATGACGCTTCACAGCGCCAAGGGCCTCGAGTTTCCCAACGTCTTCATAGCGGGTCTCGAAGAGGGCATATTCCCCTCGGCCGCCTCGACCTTCGAGCAGGGCGGCATAGAGGAGGAACGCCGCCTCGCCTACGTCGGCATAACGAGGGCGAAAAAGCGGCTCTGGCTCCTTAACGCCGCCAAAAGAATGCTTTACGGCTACGAGCAGGAAAACCCGCCCTCCCGCTTCGTCGGCGAGATACCCGAGTCTCTTCTCGAAAACGAGGATGACTTCGTCGACCTCTCCCGCTTCCGCACCTTCGACGACTACGCCGTAAGGGCTTACCGCCGCGAGACCGCCACGCGCAAAAATGTCGACTTCACCTTCAAAGAGACGGCTCCCGCCGAGAAGAAGACCGTCTCCTTCGCCGCGGGCGACAAGGTGCTCCACCCCTCCTTCGGGGAAGGTAAAGTCCTCACGGCCGAAAAAATGGGAAACGACATGCTCCTTAAAATCGATTTCGGCGGCAATATAAAGAAAATAATGGCGAATTACGCGAGAATGAAAAAACTGTAAGGGAAGTGCTTTTATGAAAAAGAAAACGGTCGCAATACTCTTCGGAGGCGTCTCGAGCGAGTATAAGGTCTCCTTAAGCTCTGCCTCGTCGGTCATCAGAAACGTCGACGCCGAAAAATACGACGTCGTCATGGTAGGCGTCACCGCGGACGGCAAATGGTATCTCTACGACGGCCCCGTCGACCTCATAAAGCCTGACGAGTGGCAAAAGCCCGAATATATCAAAAGAGCCGTTTTGTCTCCCTCGCGTGACGACGGCGGCCTCTACGTCCTCGACGGCGAGCCGCGCCTTATCAAAATCGACGTCGCCTTTCCCGTCTTCCACGGCAAAAACGGCGAGGACGGCACCGTTCAGGGACTTTTGGAGCTTTCGGGCATAAAATACGTCGGCTGCGGCGTGCTGCCCTCCGCCGTCGGCATGGATAAGGATTTCGCCCACACGTTAGTCAAAGCCGCGGGACTCGACGTCCCCGCCTTCTTCACCTTCTTCGAGGAAGACGATTTCGAGGAGTGCGTCAAAAAAGCCTTGACGCTCGGTTTCCCGCAATACGTCAAGCCCGTCAACGCGGGCTCGTCGATAGGCATCACCAAGGCCAAAAACGAAAAAGAACTGAGGGAAGGCATCAAAGAGGCCTTCAAATACGACCGCAAGGTGACCGTCGAAGAGAATATCGAAGGCTTCGAGGTCGGCTGCGCCGTCATGGGCAACTGCCCCGAGGACACCGTCGTCGGCGAGGTCGACGAGATAGAGGCGGTCGATGGATTTTTCGATTTCGGCGAAAAATACAGCCTTATCCACTCGAAAATACACATGCCCGCCCGTATCGACGCCGAAACGGCCGCCCGCGTCAAAGCGACGGCAAAGCGCATCTACAGAATACTCGACTGCCGCGGCATGGCGAGGGTCGATATGTTCCTCTCGAACGGCCGCATCGTCTTTAACGAAATAAACTCCATACCCGGTTTTACCGATAAAAGCCGCTACCCCAACATGATGAAGGGGGCGGGCATAAGCTATAAAGAGCTTATCGACCGCCTCATAAACTACGCTCTCGCAAAATAAACGGAGGAAAGCAAAATGCTCGACGCCTGCCGCGCGTGGGTCGAAGCCGACGTAAAAAAGCTCGTCGGCAACTATAAAAAAGTCCGCGATTTCGTCGCGCCGTCCTCGGTAATGGCGATAGCTAAGGCCGAGGCCTACGGCCACGGAGCCGCGCCGTATTGCCGCGTCCTGTCGGACGCGGGCTGCGAAGCCTTCGCCGTCGCGGCGGCCTCCGAAGCCGTTTCCTTACGCGAGGCGGGAATAAAGGGACTTATTTTCGTCCTCGGCTGGACAGACCCCGAAGCGGCGGAGACGCTCGTGAAATACGATATCACCGTCTCGGCCGTCTCCTACGCCCACGCCCTCGCGATGAGCAAAAGGGGTCTCCCCGTCAAAATGCACGTCGCCGTGGACACGGGCATGAAGCGCCTCGGCGAGCCCTTCGACTCGCCCCTCCTCCGTAAGATCTACGATCTCCCTAATATCAAAATCACGGGCACCTACAGCCATCTCGCAATGGCCGACAGCATGGAGCCCGAAGATCTTGCCTTCACCGAGGCGCAGATAAAACGCTTCGACGAGACCGTCGCAGCCCTTAAAGCCTCGGGCGCAAACGTAGGCAAGCTTCACCTTCAGGCAAGCTACGGCATAGTAAATCAGACCGAAAAACATTACGATTTCGTCCGCCCCGGACTTCTGCTTTTCGGCGTCAAGAGCTTAGGGAGCGACGTCGAAAAAACCGACCTCGGCCTCGAGCCCGTCCTTTCGGTGCGGGCACGCATCGCCTCCGTCAAACCCGTAAAAAAAGGCGAGACCGCGGGCTACAACCGCCACTTCACCGCCGATAAAGACTGCGAAATAGCCGACGTCTCGATAGGGTATTGCGATATTTTACCCCGCTGCTACTATAAAAACGGCGGCTATCTTCTCATAAACGGCCGCAAAGCGCCCGTCGTCGACCTCTGTATGGACCAGCTTTTGGCAGACGTCACGGGCCTTTCCGCCTCCGAGGGCGGCGTCGCCACGGTTATAGGCAAGGACGGCGACGCCTTTATCCCCGTCGAAGAGGTCGCCTTAAAATGCGGCACCATCTCTAACGAGATACTCTCCCGCATCCACTCCCGCGTCGGCGTCGTCTACAAATAAAACTTGCATTTTACAAAAAATAATGTTATAATTGTCTTTACTCAAAGCAAAAAAGGTGATTTTTTTGAAAAAAACCGCTGTTGCAGTATTGTTGGCGCTCGCGTTTTGCCTTCTTTTCGCGCTCTCCGCGTGCAAAGAAGAGGCAGCTCCCGCCTCGTCCGACCTCCCGTCCGTGACCTCGTCCGAAACGAGCGAGAACGAAGGCCAATATATTCCTGCTTGGGATTGATGAATATGAAAAAAATAACGGTTCTTGCAATTTGTCTGGCAATATGCCTTTTCTCATTCGCGGCGTGCGTGGAGCAAAACGGCCCCGACCCGTCCTCCGCCACCCCGTCCGGGACTTCTTCGACCGACTCCGGAAGTTCAGGCGTCGACGCCGGGGATTCGTCCGATCTCCCGTCGGAGACCTCTTCCGATGTCACTCCGTCCGAAACGGCTTCGTCCGAGGACGTCTCGTCCGAGACTTCGAGCAAAAGCGCCTCCTCGACGGCAAGCGTTACGGATAACCCGTCGTCCGCTCCCGCCTCGTCCGACGTCGCTTCGGAGACTTCCTCCGACACCTCCTCCGAGCCGAGCGAAAACGAAGGCGAGTATTTGCCGGGCTGGAACTGATAAGCCATGAAAAAAATCGCGATACTCGCTCTCTGCCTTGCCGTCTGCCTTTTCGCTTTCGCGGCCTGCATAGAGCAGAATAAACCCGACCCCTCCTCCGTCCCCTCGTCCGAAACCCCATCAGAGGCCTCGGCCGCGAGCGGAACGGGGAGCTATAACGGCGACTGGGACAGCGGCGTTGAAGACTCAAGCGACGTCTCTTCGGAAACCTCTTCCGAGGCTTCGTCCGCGACCTCTTCGGAGCCGTCCGACGTCTCGTCGGAGACCCCGTCCTCCGCCTCGCGGGAGACTTCTTCTGCGGCGTCCTCCGACCCCGCCTCGCAGGAGACCTCGTCCGACCCCGCCTCGGCAGTCTCGTCCGACGTCGCCTCTTCCGAAGCCTCGTCCGATACTCCTTCGGAGACCTCCTCCGAAGCCTCGTCCGAGACCCCGTCGGAAACCTCCTCGGAAACCTCATCCGAGCCCCCCGCGGCGTCCTCGCAAACCTCCTCGACGACCTCAAGGGAAGACCTCTCGAGCCTCGACCCCAACGACGACAGCGGCTGGTCAAGCGGCTGGTTTTAATCGAAAGGAAACGAACTTATGAAAAGAGAACAGAGATCCGAATACGTCGCCCCCGAACTCGAAATCGCCCTTTTCGAAGAGCGCGAGATCATGACCATGAGCGACACCACGAGCAGCAGCAGCACCTCGAGCTTCGACCCCAA
>JAEEIO010000084.1 GCA_016281405.1 Clostridiales bacterium
CGATATGATAGAAAAGCCCCGTAAGGGCGAGGAGTTTACCGACCTTTCTATTCTGGGCCGCGTCGTCCTCCCCTACGAGATATTCGACATCCTCGACAAAACCGCCCCCGGCGCGGGCGGCGAGATACAGCTTACCGACGCGATGAAGGTGCTGGCGCGCACCGTCGGCATGACGGGCGTGGTTTTCTCGGGAACGCGCTACGACATGGGCAATAAACTGGGCGTCATGCAGGCCGCTGTCGAGACGGCGGCCCGTCACCCCGAAATAGGCGAGGATTTCAAAAAATACATAAAGGAATTCGTCAAAACTCTGTGACGGAATAAAAACGGCTTTCGACCGTCTTAAAAAGTCCGTGATTATGTGTATTTTGCACATAAAAGCGGCGCCCGTTTTGTAGAATACGCCGATTGATTTTCACCCCTGTTTTTTATATAATAATTTCAGCAAATGTTATAATTTTACGAAAGGAAACGAACCACATTGAAAAAGGTAATTATCCCCGTACTCTCCATCATCCTCGTGCTCGCGCTTGCTTTCGGCGTCAGCGCCGCCAGCGTTGATTCCGCAAAGTGGACCGAGCTCCTCGCCTGGGACGCCGACGCGGCGGGCAACAGCGAAGGCACCGTCACGGCTACCGCCGACAACTTCATCGAACTCGAAGTTGAACCCGGTCTCTGGTGGCCGCAGGCCGGTATCGTCTATAATGACGCTATCGCTCCCGAAGGCCTCGAAGTCATCATCAACTGCCCCGAATTCACCGATCCTTCTCCGAACGGCTATTTCATGATCATCATCTCGGCCGTGAAACCCGGTGACTTCGGTCTTTCCGGCCCTCTCGGCGGCAGATCGTATGACGTCGCCATCAAGGCCGAAAAAGCCCAGTGCATAAGCCTCTTCGCCGGACAGTATTACGCCGTTGAAGGCGTTGTCCAGAATGAAGGCCAGGCTTGGGAAGGCGTTGCCGACGCCACTCCCGACAAGGACGCCAGAATAGTTTTCGAAGACGCAGGCGAGAACCTCAAGATCAAGGTCAACGGCAAGTATCTCCAGTCCAACGATGAAGACATCCTTGTTCCCAAGGCTGCCGTCACCAACGACGAAGGCAAGACCTTCCTCACCTTCTGCGCGGTCGGTTACGGCGGTTCCGGCGCTGACGGCGCCATCGCCATCAAATACATCAACGGCGTGGCCGCCAACGAGTTTGCAGGCGCTGCCGGCACCTATGAAGGCGAATTAAACGGCGGCGAAACCTCTTCCGAGCCCGCTCCTTCTTCCGAGCCCGCTCCCTCCGAGGTCGTCCCCTCCGAGCCCGCTCCTTCTCAGGCTGCTCCCGAGACCAGCTGCGGCAACAAAGCGTAAGTTAACCAACGAAAAGACCGAAGGGATTTCCCTTCGGTCTTTTTTTGCGTCTTTTTCGGGTTTTCGCTTGAAAGAAATCAAATGATATTATATAATAAAGAAAAACATTTACAGAGGTGCGGTATGGAAAGCAAGGTCTTTTACGATTTCAAGCTTATGGGGAACGACTACAACCCCGTCGTCATGTGGTTCTGGAACGATATAATCACGAAAAAGGAGATAAAGTTCCAGCTCGGCGAATTCAAGAAGATGGGTATATACGAATACTTCATCCATCCGATGTTCGGCCTTCGTACCGAGTATATGAGCGACTCCTTTATGGAGCTCGTGGCCTACTCGGTCGATGTGGCGAAGGAGCTCGGGATGAAGTTCTGGATCTACGACGAATACAACTGGCCTTCGGGTACCTGCGGCGGCAAGCTGCTTGAGGAATATCCGTGGACGAGGGGCAAGCTCCTCCGCCGTTATCAGCAGGCGGTCGGCTCCTTCCAGACGCTCGAACACGTCGCAAACGGCAGGTTTTACAAGGCCTTCGTAGAGAATATCGACGGCGGAAACGTCGAATTCATCGACTTCACCAAAAAGGTGAAGGTCGTCGGCGACGGCGAGACCTCGAAGGTCACCTTCTTCAACGACTCGATGAACGTGACCGTTTTCGACCTCTATTACATAGAGTATCAGGATACGCCGCTCGCCTCGTCCCACTGGGCAAAGGGCTTGAACGAGGTCCACGGGTATATCGACACCTTCAATAAAAAAGCCGTCAGCAAGTTTATCGAGATGACCCACGAGCGCTATAAGCTCTACATAGGCAAGGAGTTCGGAAAGACCGTCAAGGGCGTCTTCACCGACGAAACGACAATGTGCGCCGTCGGCGACATCATAAAACCGGGCGGCGTCGTATTCAACGAATGCACTCCGAAGGAGTTCAAGGAGCGTTACGGCTACGATATAGGCGACAAGATAAATTACCTCTTCTTCCCTTCCGTCACCGACGAGCAGAGAAAGGTCAGAAACGATTTCTGGAATCTCGTCACCGACCTCTACACCACCAATTTCATAAAGCAGATGTCCGACTGGTGCGTCGCCAACAAGCTCAAGTTTACGGGCCACTTCGGCGGCGAGGAGCATCTGCAGTGGTCGCTTTACGAGACGGGCGATATGCAGCTTGCCCTCACTCACCTTCATCAGCCGGGTATGGACAGCATAGTCTCCTCCAAGTTTATTGAAAACAGCAACTTCAACAACGCGGGCAAGATGGTCTCGTCGGTGGCGAAGTTCTGCGGACGCGAGAGGATCCTCTGCGAGACCTACACCATGAGCGACTGGGACACCCATCTCGACCTTATGAGACGTATCGCGAACCGCGTCGTGACGATGGGCGGCAACTTTATTCAGTATATGGGCGCTTACTACTCCCTTAACGGCAACAGGAAGGAGCAGCCCGTCGGCTATCCGCCGTCGCACAGCTACAACAACCCGCTTTCGAAGTATTATAAGATCTTCGGCGACTACGTCGGCGCCATGCAGTATCTGTCGGCCAAGACCCACCCCGCGGGCAAGGTGCTTCTGGTCGCGCCGCTCACGCAGGTCAAACAGATGATCGACCTCGCTTACTCGCAGTATGAACCCCAGAGTCCCGCAAACAGGGTCGATAATCTTTACGAGCACATAATCACCGCCCTTCTGGAAGAGCATATCGAGTTTGATATCGTCTCCGAATTTATGCTTAAGGACTTTACAGACAAGAGCGGCAGAGTTTCGATAAACGGCTTCCGCTACGATATAGTCATCTTCCCCGAGGTCGAGAATTACGACAAAAAGATAGCCGATTTCACCGCGCTTCTGGCGAAGTGTCCCTCGACCAGGGCCGTGTTTATAAACGGCTTCCTCGAAAACGGCATAGACGGCGCGAAGGCCGCCTTCAAGGCCGAAAAGTTAAAGAAAGGCCGCGCCGCGGCGAGAGCCTCCGAGCTTTACAAATACGACGGCGCCGACGTCTGGCTCTATAAAAAGGACGAGCCCTCGGTGCTCGACCTCAGGATGCAGCTTATCCCGCTTTGCGGCCTCGACCACGTGA
>JAEEIO010000085.1 GCA_016281405.1 Clostridiales bacterium
CCTCGCCTTCAAGGACATCGCCCCGATGGCGCCCGTTCACGTCGTCATCATCCCCAAAAAGCATATCGCCTCCTCGGCGCTGGGTATCGACGTCGAAAACTCGCGTATTATCGCGAAAATATTCGAAGCCGTGCCCGTCATCGCAAAAAAATGCGGCGTCGCCGAAGACGGCTTCAGAATAGTGAACAACTGCGGAAACAACGCCTGCCAGTCGGTGAAACACATCCATTTTCACCTGCTCGGCGGTGTAAAAATGACTGAGAGGATGGGTTAAAACAATGGATGAATTCTATGAGATCGAGGTAGCGGGACTTAAAAGAAAGCTTCCCGTCTGCCCCCTGAACGACAAAATGTCGATAGCCGCCTTCATTATGTTCGGCGACGTCGAGCTGACCGAGAAATGCGCGAAAGAGCTTATTGCCAAAATGCCCGAGTTCGACGTGATCATCACCCCCGAGGCCAAGTCGATACCGCTCGCCTACGAGATGTCGAGGCTTTCCGGCAAAAAATACATCGTCGCGCGCAAATACCCCAAGCTCTACATGAAAAATATCCACAAGGTGTCGGTCAAGTCGATAACCACCGACAAGCTTCAGACGCTCTATATCGACGGCACCGAGGCGGCCGCCCTTAAGGGCCGTAAGGTCGCCATAGTAGACGACGTCATCTCGACGGGCGAGAGCGTAAGCGCCGTGAAGAAGCTCGTCGACGAGGCCGAGGGCAACATAGCCTGCATGGCCTGCGTTTTAGCCGAGGGCGACGCCGCCAAACGCGACGATATTATCTTCCTCAAAGAGCTTCCCCTTATCTTCAAATAATTTTTAATGAAAATATGAAATTACTGCTTTACTTCAGTAAAGCGCTGTAGTATAATATTTAATTATTATTGATTTCCGAAAGCACCGAAACGGGGTTTTTGTTATGAAAAGGTTTGCGCCCGTCGCCATAGCCGCGGCGCTCGTCTTATTGCTTTTACTTTCCGCCTGCAGCGAAATAAAATATACCGTGCCCGAAGACTTCAAAGACGGCGACCAGCTTCTAATGCCCTCCGAGGGCGAGCTTATCGCGATATTCGATACCTCGATGGGCGAGATGCGCGTCCGCCTGTTTCCCGCACAGGCCCCGAAGGCCGTCGAAAACTTCCGTAAGCTTGCCGAAAGGGGATACTATAACGGCATCACCTTTCACCGCGTCGTAAGCGATTTCATCGTTCAGTCGGGCGACCCGACGGGGACGGGAAGCGGCGGCCAGTCCATCTGGGGCAAGGGCTTCGCGGACGAATTCGACACCGGCCTTTATCACTACTACGGCGCTCTCTCCTATGCGAGAGCCTCCAAGGCCGAGTCGGGCGAGAAGAATATGAGTCAGTTTTTCTTCGTCACGAAAAACGATAAGTATTACGACGTCGACAAAAATCAGCTTCTGAAGCGCGGCTATCCCGAAGCCGCCGCCGACGGTTATCTTAAGGCCCGCGGCGACTACAGCCTTGACGCCCTCTTTAACCGCTACGCCGAGGACGACAGCTACGTCGTATTCGGTCAGCTTTACGAAGGCTTCGAGGTGCTCGCGGCCATCGACGCCGTCGAGACCTCCGATCAGAAACCCGTCGCCGACGTGCTCCTCAACTCCGTCACTATCACGACCTACTCAAAGGAAGGTTAAAATGAAACACACCGATATTTGCGATATACTGAAAGACACCGAAAAGTATATAGACACCTCCGTCACCGTCTGCGGCTGGGTCAAGACCGTAAGGGACTCCAAATGCGTCGGCTTCATAGCCGTCGGGGACGGCACGGCCTTAGGCACCCTTCAGGTGGTGATCGACAAAGAGAGCTTCGGGGACGCCGAAAAGGCCATGAAGGCTACCGTCGGCTCGTCCGTCGCCGTTAAAGGCAAGCTCGTCCGCTCCGAGGGAAGCGGACAGTCGGTCGAAATAAAGCCCGAGAGCTTCGAGATACTCGGCCTTTGCCCGCTCGACTATCCCTTGCAGAAGAAAAAGCACAGCCTCGAGTTTTTAAGGACGATACCTCATCTTCGCGGCCGCACCAACACCTTCGGCGCCATGTTCCGCATGCGCTCCGAGCTCGCCAAGGCCATCCACGCCTTCTTCGGTTCGAGAAACTTCACCTACGTCCACACCCCCATAATCACGGGGAGCGACTGCGAGGGCGCGGGCGAGATATTCCGCGTCACCACTCACGACTTCAAAACCCCATACAAGACCGAGGAGGAGTATTACAAAAACGATTTCTTCGGTCAGAAAGCGGGCCTTACCGTTTCGGGACAGCTCGAGGGCGAGACCCTCGCTCTCGCGATGGGCAAGATATACACCTTCGGCCCGACCTTCCGCGCAGAAAACTCCAACACCGCCCGTCACGCCGCCGAGTTCTGGCAGATAGAGCCCGAGGTGGCCTTCGCCGACCTCGACGATATCATCGAGCTCGCGACCGACATGATAAAGTCGATAACAGGGCATATCCTCGATAACTGCCCCGACGAAATAGACTTTTTCGAACGCTTCTTCGAGAAGGGCTTAAAAGCCAAGCTTCAGCACATAGTCGACTCGGAGTTTGCCGTCATAGAATATACCGACGCCATCAAAGAGCTCGAAAAGGCGACGGTCGACTTCCAGTATCCCGTCTCGTGGGGCTTAGACCTTCAGACCGAGCACGAGAGATACCTAACCGACGTCGTCTTTAAGCGTCCCGTCTTCGTCATCAACTACCCGAAGGAGATAAAATCCTTCTATATGAAGCAAAACCCCGACGGCAAGACCGTCGCCGCCACCGACCTTTTGGTCCCCGGCGTCGGCGAAATAATCGGCGCCAGCCAGCGTGAAGACAACTACGATCTGCTTATGGAGCAGATCGAAAAGCGCGGCATGAAGAAGGAGGACTATTTACAGTATCTCGACCTCCGCAAATTCGGCACCACGCCTCACAGCGGCTTCGGCCTCGGCTTCGAACGTATGCTCATGTATATCACGGGCATCGGCAACATCAGGGACACGATAGCTTTCCCGCGGACTACGGGATCGCTTGTGTAAATAAAAAATATTTTATAGCAAAGAAGGGAAAAAAAGAATGGCATACCAATCCATCCTAACCGAAAACGAGACCCAGAGAGCAATAGTCCTAATCAAAAAGACGTTTCAGGACCGTCTTGCGCGTAATCTGAATTTGCGCCGCGTATCGGCCCCCCTGTTCGTCCTCGCAGGCACCGGCGTCAACGACGACCTGTCCGGAACCGAGACCCCCGTTTCCTTTAACGTAAAGGGAGTGGGCGAGGCTCAGATAGTTCATTCGTTGGCAAAATGGAAGAGAATAGCGCTTCGCCGCTACGGTTTTACCCCCGGCAAGGGTCTTTATACCGATATGAATGCCATTCGTCCCGACGAGATCCCCGACCGCATTCACTCGATATACGTCGACCAGTGGGACTGGGAGAAGGTCATAACGAGAGACCAGAGAAACTTCGATTTTCTTGAAGAAACAGTCCGCCTCATAGTCGGCGCGATATGCGATACCCAGGAGGTCGTGTTCGCGGCCTACCCCGAGCTTAGAGGCCCCATCTCCCGCGAGGTCTCCTTCGTAACGACCTCGGAGCTTCTTGAAAAATATCCCGATCTCACGCCCTCCGAAAGAGAGCGCGCCTACGTCAAGGAGCACAAGACCGCCTTCATCATGCAGATAGGCGGCGCCCTTAAAGACGGCAAGCCGCACGACGCCCGCGCCTCCGACTACGACGACTGGGACTTAAACGGCGACATCATCGTCTGGAACGACGTTCTCGACTCTCAGCTCGAGCTTTCCTCGATGGGCATAAGAGTCGACGCCGCCTCGCTCAAAAAGCAGCTTAAAATCGCCGGCCACGAGGACTGGGCGAAGAGAGAATACCATAAGATGATACTTGCCGACGAGCTCCCCTTGACCATCGGCGGCGGTATCGGCCAGTCGAGGATATGCATGCAGCTTCTCAACAAAGCCCACATCGGCGAAGTTCAGGCTTCCGTCTGGGATAAAAAGACGCTTGACGACTGCGCCAAAGAGGGCATAACCCTGCTTTGAACCGTAAAAAATGCCTTTGCCCCGTGAAAGGGGCAAAGGCATTTCCGACAGACCCGACACATAATTACAAAACAGATGTAAAGTCGTAAAACATTACACGCCGAAAGCGGCTCCCGGAGCCGATTTCGGAAAACCGAAACCGAAAAGAGGCGGGAGCCGTGAAAGAGAAACTTAAGACCGATTTACCGTATATAGCCGTCGCCGCGGCTCTCTTTTTTCTGCTTCCGCTCATGTATTTCTTCCTCCCCGACGAAAGTCTCGTCCCCTTTATCATACTCGCCACGGTTAACCCCGTCGTCCTCGCCGTCCTATCGGTCGTAAGCACCGTCAGACACGGCTTTTCGCTCTGGTTTCATCTCGCCGCGGCGCTTTTATTCGTCGGCTCCGTATTTGTCTATTACGACGTAG
>JAEEIO010000086.1 GCA_016281405.1 Clostridiales bacterium
GGAGACACCGTTTTGAAACGGCGAAGGGAAAGCCCGAGGTTTAAGAGGGATGACGAAAGCATGTCCGCCGAGGCAAGGCCGTCGGGGCCAATTTCCCGCACTACGTCGCCCGTGAAGGTCTTTGCTTTCAGATAGGTACCCGTGGCGAGAACAATGGCGGAAACGTCGTAATACGCGCCGCCGCGAAGGCGCAGACGCCATCCGTTTTCGCTCTTTTCAAAGGATACGGCCTCGCCCTGCCTCAGCGCGACGTTTTTTTCCGATTCGAGAGCGTGACGCATGTAAGCGCGATACGCCATGCGGTCGGTCTGCGCGCGGGGAGAAAAGACCGCCGGACCCTTGCCGCGGTTGAGCATTCTGAATTGCAGACACGCGTGCTCCGCGGCTTTTCCCATCTCTCCGCCGAGCGCGTCTATTTCACGGACGAGCTGTCCCTTTGCGGTCCCGCCTACGGACGGGTTGCAGGGCATATTCCCGACCGCGTCGAGAGAAGTGCATATACACAAAACGCGCTTACCCATCCGCGCGGGAGCGAGAGCCGCTTCTATGCCGGCGTGCCCCGCGCCTATGACCGCGATATCATATTTTCCGGAAAAATAATCCATAATTCCTCTACAAAAAGTAATATATCTGTTAAAAAATACGATTTGTTATTTTCCTACGCAAAATCTTGAGAATATTTCCGAGGCGATGTCCGCGTCGGCGGTATCTCCCGTTATTTTGCCGAGCGCCGAAAGCGCCCTTTCCGCGTCGCTCAGAAAGGCGTCCGCGGTCATACCGCTTTGCGCCGATCCTGCCGAGAGCCTTAACGCTTCAGCCGCCGTTTTTAAGAGCGCCGCCTGGCGCGGCGAGGTTATGAGCGTACCCGAAAGGTCGGGGATAAGCGAGCGGAGAAGCTCCAAAAGGGGTGAAAGCCCCGATCTGTCTTTTGCGGAAAGGGTAAAGACGTTTTCAAAACCGAGCTCGCTTACCGTCTTTTCCGAAAGCTTTAAGGGAAGGTCGGATTTGTTTATGACGGCGCATCTGCAAACGCCTTCGGGTATAAGAGCGGCGGCCTTTTTATCCTCGTCGGATAAAGGAGCCGAGCCGTCGAAAACGCAGATAACGCATTGCGCTTTTTCGGCGGTCTCGCGCGAGAGCTTTATTCCCATTTCCTCGGCAAGACTTTCCGCGTCGCGTATGCCTGCCGTATCGGAAAGTCTGAAAAGAGCGCCGTCAAGGGTGAAAACCTCTTCGACGACGTCGCGGGTCGTGCCCGCCTCGCTCGTTACTATGGCGCGGTCAAAGCCTGCCAAGGCGTTGAAAAGCGAGCTTTTTCCCGCGTTCGGCTTGCCTATGACGGCGATCCTTATTCCCTCGCGCACGGCGCCGCTGCGGAGAAACCCGTCGTATAGCCTGTCGAGAGAATCGGCAACGGAATCGAGGGTCTCCGCCGCTTTTTCACAGTCGAAGGGATCTATATCCTCGTCCGTATAGTCGCACACGGCGTAAAAATGAGCAAGAGCCGCCGCGACAGTCTCGCGGAGCGCCGATATTTCGTTTGAGACCGATCCCGAAAGCTGGGAAGCCGCGGCGCGCGCCGAGAGCTCGGAGGTCGAATATATAAGATCCGCCGTCGCCTCCGCTTTACACAGATCGAGCTTGCCGTTCAAAAAGGCGCGCCTGGTGAACTCGCCCGGCTCCGCGCTTTTCGCCCCGAGGCGCAGAGCCGTTTTCAGGGCGGCGTCGACGACCGCAGACGAGCCGTGACAGTATATTTCCGCCATATCCTCGCCCGTGTAGGAATGAGGAGCCTTGAAGCAGGCGGCGGTGCAAAGGTCGACGGTCTGACCGTCGGCGTTTACGAGCTTTCCGTAGTAAAGCTTTGCGTGGTCGCGTTTTTCGGAGGGAACGCGGCATTTGGGCTTGAACATTTTGTCAAGCAGCGTGAAAGAGCCCTCGCCCGAGAGCCTTATTATCCCGATCGCGGCGGGCAGAGCGCCGCCCGAATATGCTGCTATAACGTTCAATTCATTTCACCTCATTTTACATAATAGCACAACCCGCGCGAAAAATAAAGTGCTTGACCTGAGAGAAAATAACCATTATAATAAAAACAAATAATACAGGGGGTAATAAAATGAAGAAATTTTTCAAAGAGTTTAAAGAGTTCATTTCACGCGGCAACGTGATGGACATGGCGATAGGCATAGTTATCGGCTCGGCCTTTACCGCCATTGTTACGAGCCTTGTCAACGGCATTATAATGCCCTGCATAGGCCAGCTTATTGCCGGAGTCAATTTTGAAGAGCTCAAGGTGATCCTCACTCCCGCGACGGAAGAGGCTCCCGAAGTCGCCATCCTTTACGGCGCTTTCATTCAGACCATTATAAACTTTATCATCATCGCGTTCGTCGTTTTCTGCGTGGTGAAGGGAATAAACAAGCTCAAGAGAAAAAAGGAAGAGCCTGCGCCCGAGCCTGAAAAGGAACCCGAGCCCGATCCGCAGACGGTACTTCTTACCGAGATCCGCGACCTGCTTAAAAAATAAGCTTTTTTACAAAAGAGACGGGAGACCGTCTCTTTTTTTCGTCTTATTTCGAGCAAAGACGATTTTCGGCAAAAAAAGCGCTTTCCGAGTGTTATTCTTTTAACGGGAAGTGATAAAAATGACGAAATACACAATATCTAAGGAGTTCAAAAAAATACCGATCGAAAAAATAAGCAAAAATCCGAATCAGCCGAGAAAAATATTTGACGAGGACGAGCTTTTGTCCCTCTCGCGCAGCATACGCGCTTTCGGGGTGATAACTCCGCTTACGGTGCGGAAAAAAGGCGAAGGATACGAGCTTATAGCCGGAGAAAGAAGACTTCGAGCGGCGAGAATGGCGGGGCTGTCGTCGGTGCCGTGTTACATAGCCGAAGCGAGCGACAGAGACAGTTCTTTCATGGCTATAATCGAAAACCTCGAAAGGCGCGACCTTGATTTTTTCGAGGAGGCGGCGTCGATCAGGGAACTGACCGAAAAGTTCGGGGTGACTCAGGCGCAGGTGGCGGAAGAGCTTGGAAAAACGCAGAGCGCGATCGCCAATAAAGTAAGGCTATTAAAGCTTTCCGAGGGGGCGATAAGAGCGATACGCGAGAACGGACTTTCGGAAAGACACGCGAGAGCGATTTTGAGACTTCCGAAGGAGAAACAGGAAAAGGCGGCGTTATACGCGGCGAGCAAAAAAC
>JAEEIO010000087.1 GCA_016281405.1 Clostridiales bacterium
AGCCGTCGACGGCGACGGTCTTGACCATCGACCCCTCGATGCTGAAATAACAGCCGTTTAAAATGGGCTTGGTTTCGGAAAGAGACATTGAGAAAACGGTCTGGCGGAGCATGCTTTTAAGAATGTTTTGCGGGAATTTAAGCGAGTTTTCGGGAGACATCTCGGGTAAGGACGGATAGTCGTCCGGCGAAATGCCGTTTATTTTATAATTTGTGAGATTGTTTTTAACGTCGGTGTAAAAGGCGTTGTCGGTCGTTACGTCGACCGAACCGGGGCCGAACCGCCTTATCATCTCGGAAAAGAGATGAGAATTAAGGACTACGGCGCCCTCCTCCGCGACTATTGCGTCGCAGACGGCCGAAACGGCAATATCTCCGTCGTATCCGACGACTTTGATCGCATTTTCCTCCGCCCTTATCAGAATTCCCTCAAGCGCGGGATTGGTCGATTTCACCGCCACGGCGCGCATGGCCGCCGACACGGCTTCAAGCAGATAATCTCTGTCGCATGAAAATTTCATTTTTCTCTTTCCTTTCGCTCGCTTAAAATAATGTGAAGTGAATTATTATAGAATTCTGTTGCTTTTATTACCCCTGTTAAAACTGTTGATAATCCCGTTTACCCTTATACCGCGCGGTTTTCGCCCGTTATTTTCCGTTTCTTAACCCGTTATTTCAAACGTGTAAAACCCGGAGAAAAGAAAAGTAACGAAAATCGTCTCGTTTTCAACGGCGGATTTTTACTTCGTGTTGATAAATATGTTGACAATTTTAATAAAAAGTAAAAATGTTCGTAATTTATTTCAATTTATTCTCTGCCGGTGTTGATAACTATGTTGATAATTCGAATTATCATTTATTCTTCACATTTGAAATGATTTCCTCAATATTTTGTTTGATACGGGGATTGCTTTTGAGATTTTCTTCGACCACCTTGATCGAGTGGTGGACGGTCGAGTGGTCCTTACCGCCGAACTCTTCGCCGATCTCGCCTAGAGAGAGGTCGGTTATCTGCGTTAAAACGTACATACCGATCTGACGGGCGTTTGCGATTTTCGCCGTCCTCTTTTTGCTCTTGAGATCGTCGACGCTCACCTCGAAGTAGCGGCTCGTCTCGACTAAAACCTTGTCGATTATTATCGAAACGGGCACGTTTTCGTTCATTATCTCGGTAAGCGCCCTTTGCGCTATGACGAGCGTCGGCACGGTGTGCGTCAGATCGTAATAAGCCATGAGCTTTTTGATGACGCCCTCAAGCTGACGGACGTTGTTTTTGAGCTTTTCGGCGAGGAATATGATTATATCCTCGCTCAGAGTTATCTTGTAAGGCTCGAGTTTGGTCTTGATTATCGCGATACGGAGTTCGTAGTCGGGCGACTGTATATCGGCTATAAGCCCGGACTCGAAGCGGGTGCGCAGCCTGTCGGTGAGAAGCGAAATGTCCATGGGACGGCGGTCCGACGTCAGTATTATCTGCTTCCCTTCCTCGTAAAGGGCGTTGAAGGTGTGGAAAAACTCCTCCTGGAAGGCCTCCGACTTGCCGATAAACTGAATATCGTCGACCAGAAGCACGTCGGCCTTTCTGTAGCGGTCCTTGAACTCGTTCATGGTGCCCTCCTGCAGCGAACGCACCATGTCGTTGACGAAATCGTCGCATTTTATGTAGACTATCGCGGCGCCCGGATAGTCGTTTTCAAGCTTGTTTCTTATCGCGTTCAGAAGATGCGTCTTCCCGAGACCGCTGTCGCCGTAGATAAAAAGCGGATTGTAAATGGACCCCGGGCACTTTGCGACCGCCACGCATGCCGCGTGGGCGAAGGTGTTGGAGTTGCCGACGATGAAATTATCGAAAGTATAGTGCGTATAAGACTTTTCACTCACGAGCTCGTCGGGCTTCTGTTCCTCTTCCACGGACTCCGCGGACTCTTCTTCCTTCGGCGTCTTTATAACGAGGTCCTTGGGCTTGTCCTCCGCCGTGTATATCTGAAGCTCGGTCTTGAAGCCGAGTATCTCCGAAAGAGCCGCTTCTATCTGCGCGGCGTAGCGCTGGACTATAAGGTCGCGGGCGAAATTGTTCTTGACGTAGACCACGGCCTTCTCGTTATATATGCCGACGGGTATTATCGGCTTTATCCAAAGCTTCATCGACGCCGCCGGAATATACTCCGCCAGATTCGTCACGGTCTGCTCCCAGGCGTTTTTGAAATATTGCATCTTCATCACTCCGTTTTCCGCATAGTGATAGTATTATATTATATATTATAGCATAAGAATATTATATTGTAAATATCTTTTATAATAAAAAAGAGCAAAAAATCGCGTTTTTTGCTCTTTTCGGTATATATTCGGTATGTTTCACGTGAAACGTCGGCCGCGGACGGCCGCGCCCCGCTTATTTGAGCCTCATAAGCTTATCGATAAGGTCGTTCAGGTCGTCGTCGCCGAAGAACTGCATCGATAAAATACCGCCGTTTTTGCCGCCCGTAATGGCGACGCGGCGCCCCAAAGCGCCCGAAAGTTGCTCTTCGACGGCCTTTATATCGCAATTTATCGGTTTTGGCGCCTTCGGACGCCTCTCCTTGCCGTTTTTATAGGCCCTTAAGGCTTTTTCCATTTCGCGGACCGAAAGCCGCCTGGCGGTGGCTTCGCGCGCGGCTCTGAGAAGCGCCTCCTCGTTGTCGTAGCCTAAGAGCGTTCTCGCCTGACCCGCCGAGAGGAACCCGCCTTCGACCATGCGGATGACGTCGTCGGGCAGTGAAAGAAGCCTTATGGCGTTGGTGACGGCGGGACGCGACTTCCCTACCTCCGCGGCCACGCCCTCCTGGGTGAGCGAATAGACGTCCATCAGCCTCTTGTAGCCGTTCGCTTCTTCAATCGGGTTTAAGTCGACCCTCTGTAAGTTCTCCACGAGGGCGTAGAGGTCGGCCGTGGCGTCGTCGACGTCCCTTACGTAGACGTCGACCTCCGTGAGTCCCGCCTTTCTCGCGGCTCTCCAGCGGCGCTCGCCCGCGATGAGACGGTAACGCCCGTTTCCGTCCTTTTTGACGATAAGAGGCGTAATAACGCCGTTTTTGGCTATAGAATCGGCCAGCTCGTCGAGTTTTAC
>JAEEIO010000088.1 GCA_016281405.1 Clostridiales bacterium
CGCCGTCCGCCCCGTCGAAGACATCACCGCCGAAATACTCTCGAAAATTGACGAACCGGAGGATAAATAAATGAAATGCGTAATACTTCTCGCCGAAGGCTTTGAAGAGGTCGAGGCTCTTTGCCCCGCCGATATGCTTCGCCGCGCGGGAGTCGAAACGCTCCTCGCGGGCGTGGACGCCGCCGAGGTCAAAGGCGCCCGCGGCATGACCGTAAAAGCCGACCTCTTGTTGAAAGACCTCGCCTTCACTCCCGACTGCGTCGTTTTACCGGGCGGCAACCCGGGCTTCAAAAACCTGCAAAAAAGCGCCGCCGTCAAGGAGCTCACCATAAAGACTTACGAAAAAGGCGGCCTCGTCGCCGCTATCTGCGCCGCCCCGACGGTCGTCTCCTCCTACGGACTTCTGAAAGGCAAAAAAGCCTGCGTCTATCCCGGCATGGAGGATATGCTCGACTGCGCCGACGTCTCCTTCGATAAAGTCGTCCGCGACGGCAGGATAATTACCTCCCGCGGCGCGGGAACCGCCATGGACTTCTCATTAGCCCTCGTCTCTGCCCTCGTCTCCGACGCCGCCTCGAAGACGCTCGCCTCGCAGGTCGTATATGAATAAAAAACTCCCCGAAGGGAGCAGAAAATGGTAGTAAGACGCAAAAACCCCGTAAACCTAATCACTCTCATAATATTCGTGATCTTAAACGCCGCCGGCCTTTTCCGCGCCGAACTCACGGCGTTTTTAGGCGTCTCCGACTACGCCTTTTATATAATCCTGAACGTCGTCTGCTTCGTCGTCCCAATAATCTTTCTTGTGATTTTCAACCGCCGCGAGATACGCCCGGGCGCCTACCTCAAGCTCAAAGGCTTCCGCCTTCGCCACCTGCCCGTCTCTGTTTCCGCGGCCATCGCCGCGACGCTTTTCTGCCTCTTGCTGAACGCCGCCTTCACGGCGATCTTCCGTCTTCCGCCCGAGGACGGCTTAAAAACTTCTATAGGCACCCTCGGCTTCGAAGGCTTCGTATCCGTCGCCTTCGCCGTCGTGCTTTTGCCCTCGATACTCGAAGAGTTTTATTTCAGAGGCGCCTATCAGTCGCAGTTTTCCGAGCGCCCGCGCATCGACGTAATAGTCGCCTCCGCGCTTTGCTTCACCATGCTCCACGGCTCGTGGCGAAACCTCATAACCCCCTTCGTCTGCTCGATAGTCTACGCCTTCCTCGTCTATATGACGGGCTCTATCTGGTCAGCCGTCGTCGCCCACGTCGTCAATAACGCCATAGCCGTCACGGCCGCCCTCTACGCCGACGTCCTCACGACCTCCGAACTCAAATGGGTCATCTACGTCGCATTCCTGCTCGTCTTCTTCATATTCCTCTATCTCACCCTCCGCTTTTTCGAAAAATACTATAACAAAAGCAAAAAGAAGCGCCGCCCGACCTTAAAGCAGTCCCGGCGCGACCGCAAAAACGCCGCCTCGCCCTTCTCGCCCGCCTTTTTCGTGCTCGCCGTCCTCTTCATAGCCAAGACGGTATTCGAAATAACGGGCTTCTGGAAATAAAAAAAGCCCTTCCCGAAGGAAAGGCTTTAAGTAAGGATGCCTCAGAAAAGCTTTTTGTTGCTTATCAGGAAAAGAATGAGAACAATGACGATAAGCAGATAAGCCCCGTCGGTTTTTCCGCAGGTTAACCCGTTCACTTTCATCACCTCGTTAAATGACCTGCCACATACTATGAAAAAGCCGCCCCGTCCGCCACAGGCGGCGGACCGCGCAAACGGAGAAAAAAGCCATGAAAGAGAAAAATCCAGCCGTTGCCGCCGAAAACAAGGCGAAAAAGAGCAAAAAACCGCTCGTCGCCTTAATAATCGTTTTTCTTGTTCTCGCCCTCGCGGCGGGAGGGGCTTACTGCGCTTATCGTTACTACGAAACCGAGATAAGCGGCGGCGACAGAGCCGACGGGCTTGCCTCCTTCACCGTCAAAAACGGCGAGGCCTACTCGACCGTCGGCAAGCGGCTCGAGGAAGAAGGCTTTATCGGCAGCGAACTCATTTTCAAAATATATCTCCGCTTGAATCCCCCGACCGTCGAACTCAAAGCGGGCGAATTCCATATAAGCCCCGCGATGAGCTATTACGATATTATAATGACGCTTTCTTCAAAACCCGTCCAATACGTCCACTCGGTGACCGTCCCCGACGGCAAGACCCAGAAAGAGATACTCGCGATCCTCTCCGAAAGCTCGGGACACACGCCCGCCGAGCTCCTCGCGGCCATAGACGCGGTGAAAAACGACTACCCGTTTTTGAAAAATTTGCCGGACAGACCCGAGATGTATGAAGGCTATCTCTACCCCGACACCTACGAGTTTTTCAACGACGAATCGGCCGAAGGGACAGTCCGCAAGATTTTGGATAATTTCGCCGCCAAGCTCGAGGCCTACGGCGTGCCGGCCCTCCTCGAACAAAGCAGCCTCAGCCTCGACGAGGCCGTCACCCTCGCCGCCGTCATACAGGGCGAGACGCCTCATCTCAACGAGGCCAAAACCGTCTCGGGCGTCCTCTGGAACAGACTCAAAACTCACATGAAACTCCAGTGCGACATCACCGTCTACTACGCCCTCGGCAAAAGCAAGGGGCAGGAGCTCTCTCTCAAAGACCTTCAGGTCGAAAGCCCCTATAACACCTATTACTGCGACGGCCTCCCCTTAGGCCCCATCTCCAACGTGAGAATAGAATATATCGTCGCCGCTCTTTCGCCCGAAGAGACCGATTATTTCTATTTCATCTACGCCGACGGCCGCACGATATACGCCAAAACGCTCGAGGAGCACAATAAAAACGTCGATAAGTATTTAAGACGCTGACGCCGCGATTGACAAAAGGCGGCACATACTGTATAATAATCAATTATGAATATTTATTCGGAGTGAAGCAAATGAATATCACCGAAAAACTCATTTCCTCCCATCTCGTCTCGGGCGAGATGAAGACGGGGAGCGAAATAGGTCTTAGAATCGACCAGACCTTAACGCAGGACGCGACCGGCACCATGGCCTACTTGCAGTTCGAGGCCATGGGCATAGACCGCGTAAAGACCGAACGGTCGGTCGCCTACATAGACCATAACACCTTACAGTCGGGTTTCATGAACGCCGACGACCATAACTATATCCGCACCGTCTGCAAAAAGCACGGTATCTACTATTCCCGCCCCGGCAACGGCATCTGCCATCAGGTGCATTTAGAGCGTTTCGGCAAACCCGGCAAGACCCTTCTCGGCTCCGACTCGCACACCCCGACGGGCGGCGGTATAGGAATGCTCGCGATGGGCGCGGGCGGCCTCGACGTCGCCGTCGCCATGGGAGGCGGCGCCTATAATATCACCATGCCGAAGGTCATCAAGGTCGAGCTTAAAGGCGCCCTTCGTCCCTTCGTCTCTGCCAAGGACGTCATCCTCGAGGTGCTTCGCATCCTCTCCGTCAAGGGCGGCGTCGGCGCCGTTATTGAATACGGCGGCGAGGGCGTAAAGTCGCTCTCCGTCCCCGAAAGAGCCACCATAACCAACATGGGCGCCGAACTCGGCGCCACCACCTCCGTCTTCCCGTCCGACAGGATAACCCGCGCCTTCTTAAAGGCCGAGGGCAGGGAAGAGGACTTCACCGAAATCAAAGCCGACCCCGACGCGAAATACGACAAAGAAATCACTATTGACCTTTCTGCGCTCTCGCCCCTCGCGGCAAAGCCGCACATGCCCGACAACGTCGAAAAGGTCGCCGACATAGGAAAAATCAAAATCGACCAGGTCTGCATCGGCTCCTGCACCAACTCCTCCTACCTCGATATGATGCGCGTCGCCGCCATTCTGAAAGGCCGCACCGTGAAGGAGGGCGTTTCCTTAACCGTCTCGCCCGGGTCGAAGCAGGTTCTCACAATGCTCGCCGAAAACGGCGCTCTCGCCGACATAATAGCGGCGGGCGCGAGAGTGCTCGAATGCGCCTGCGGACCCTGTATCGGCATGGGCCAGTCGCCCTGCTCGGGCGGCGTATCGCTCCGCACCTTCAACCGCAATTTCGAAGGACGAAGCGGCACAAAGGACGGAAAAATATATCTCGTTTCGCCCGAAACGGCGGCGGTCTCGGCCCTCACGGGCGTCCTCACCGACCCGACCTCGGCGGGATTTGATTTTCCGGTTATAAAAATGCCCTCCGAGTTTTTGGTAAACGACAATATGATAGACCCGCCCGCCGAAGACGGCTCTGTCGTCGAGGTGCTTCGCGGTCCCAATATAAAACCCTTCCCGCTAAACGAGCCGCTCCCCGAAAGGCTCGATAAAAAAGCCGTTCTAAAGGTCGGCGACAATATCACCACCGACCACATAATGCCCGCGGGAAGCAAGATACTCCCCTACCGAAGCAATATCCCCTATCTCTCGCAGTTTTGCTTTGAGGTCTGCGACCCCTCCTTCCCCGAACGCGCGAAAAAAGAGGGCGGCGGATTTATAATAGGCGGCTCCAATTACGGACAGGGCTCGTCCCGCGAGCACGCCGCGCTCGTCCCGCTTTACCTCGGCATAAAGGCCGTTATGGCGGTGTCTTTCGCCCGCATCCACGCGGCAAACCTCATAAACTCGGGCATAATGCCCCTCGTTTTCGAGGACGCCTCGGACTACGCGAAGATAGACGAGGGCGACGAGATAACGATCGAAAACGCCCCATCCCAACTCCTTTCCGGCGTAATAACGGCGACCGACAAAACCAAAGGCTTTACCTTCCGCCTCAAAGCCGATTTTTCCGAAAAACAGCAAAAGATGCTCCTCGCGGGCGGACTTATCAATATGATGAAAGGCAGTAATTAAAATGAACGAACAGGAAATCAAGGCGGCCTCGGCCAAATTCGAAGAGGTCATCCGTTCCCAGATGGAACGGAACGAAAAAATGAAGGCGACGAAGGATTTCGTCGACTACAAAAAGCTCGATAAAATAATCATAGGCGTCTGCGGCGGCGACGGCATCGGCCCGATGATAACCAAAGTGAGCGCCGACGTCCTCAAATACCTCCTTGCCGACGAGGTTAAGGCGGGCAAAGTCGAGTTTAAGAATATCGAAGGCCTCACCATCGAAAACCGCGTCAAAGTCATGAAGCCCATCCCCGACGACGTCCTCGAGGAGCTTAAATCCTGCCACGTCATCTTAAAGGGCCCGACCACCACCCCCGAGGCGGGCGGAAAGTACCCGAACATCGAGTCGGCAAACGTCGCCATGAGAAAGGCGCTTGACCTTTTCGCAAATGTCCGCCCCGTCAAGATACCCGAGCAGGGCATCGACTGGACCTTCTTCCGCGAAAACACCGAAGGCGAATACGCTTTAGGCTCCAAGGGCGTCGCCGTAAACGACGACATCTCGTTTGACTTCAAAGTGACCACCACCGAGGGCACCGAGAGAATAGCGCGCCTCGCCTACGAGTACGCGAGAAACAACAAAAAGGGAAGAGTCTCCATAATAACCAAGGCCAACGTCATAAAGACGACCGACGGCAAATTCCTTAATATCTGCAAAAAGATAGGCGAGGAATACCCCGAGATAGAGACCGACGCGTGGTATATCGACATCACCACCGCCAAACTCGTCGACGAGAAGAGGCGCAAGGATTTCCGCGTCTTCGTCCTCCCCAACCTCTACGGCGACATCATCACCGACGAGGCGGCCGAGTTCCAGGGCGGCGTCGGCACGGCGGGCAGCGCCAACATCGGCAAACGCTACGCCATGTTCGAGGCCATCCACGGCTCGGCTCCCCGCATGGTCGAGGAGGGGCGCGATATCTACGCCGACCCCTGCTCGATGCTTCGCGCCTCGGTGATGCTCCTTTCTCATATCGGGTATCAGGATAAGGCCGACAAGCTTGAAAAGGCGCTCGATATCTGTATGTTCACCGAGAAAAAACTCAAGGTGACGGGCCGCGACACCGGCGCCACCTGCGCCGATTTCGGCAAATACGTCATGGACACCGTCGCGGCGCTTTAAGTCCCCATTCATTTTAACGAACGGAGATGATCAAATGGCAAAAAAAGTCCCCATTGCCGTCGTCAGACGGCTCCCGCGGTATTTCCGCTACATAAGCGAGCTTTACCGTCAGAATATCATGAAGGTATCGTCTAAAGAGCTTTCCGAGAAGATGCAGGTGACCGCCTCGCAGATAAGGCAGGACTTCAACCATTTCGGCGGCTTCGGTCAGCAGGGCTACGGCTATAACGTGCCGACCCTGAATAACGAGATGTCGCAGATTCTCGGCGTTAACGAGAACTTCAGCGCCATAATAGTAGGTATAGGCAACCTCGGCCACGCTATCGCCAACAACGTAAACTTCACCAAGCGCGGCGTCCGTATTCTCGGCCTTTTCGATTCCGACCCCGAGAAGATAGGCAAGCCCTGCGGCGTCCACGTCATAGCCGACGTGGCCTCCCTCCCCGAATTCTGCAAAAAAAGCCGCCCCGACGTCGCCATCCTCACCCTCCCGAAAAACGCCGCCAAGGATATGTTTGACAGGCTGAAGGAGCTCGGCGTCAGAGGATTTTGGAACTTTTCCAACACCGAGATAAGGTCGGAGGACGGCGTCGCCGTCGAAAACGTCCATATCGGCGACAGCCTGATGCTTCTGACCTACCGCCTCCGCGAGATGTCCGACGACTCCGAAAACTGATTTTCAAAAAAATTGTAAGATTTCCCCGAGTTTTACGACTATATTATCAGTAACGGTCAAAGGGAGACTTATATGAAAAAGGTATTTTGTATTCTGCTTGCCGCCGCTTTACTGCTTTTGGCGGGGTGCGCTGCGGCGGAAAACGGGCTTATTTCCGATAATTCGAGCGGCGATGTCAGCGATATCAACGATATGCCGCTCACTATCAGCTTCGCGAGCAAGGACGAGCTTGCCGCATGGTTCAAAAACGGCGGCAAATGGGAAGAGGCGGAGGGTTATAACGGTGTTAAAACCGTTAAAAGCACGGTTTACGAGGGCGTGACCTCGCTCGGCGCTGCGCCGTGGGTCGAGGCGGCAAACGGCTTTGAGGTCGAATCGCGCTCTGTCAACTCCAACAACCCTTACGTCGTTTTCATCTTAAGAAAGACCGTCGAGGGCGAAAACGGACAGACGAAAAACTACGGCATAACCATAAGCGCGCTTCCGATCGCAAAAGAAGACGCCCGTCTTTCGCTTACGGAAAAAATAAAGAAATATTCGTTCACGTCGGCCGCGTCCGACCCAGACAGCTGGGCCGCGGGCGCCAAAGAGAGCGCGTTTTACGGCAAATACGGCGACTTTTTCGTAAAGGCGCCCGAGGAAGACGGCGGCCCCTCCATGGTGGTTTTCGCTTACGGCGGTTATCTTTTCAAGGCAAGAGTCGCGGTCGAGCCCGATCTCGACGCGGCCGAGGGTCTGCTTTTGTATACCGACGTAACGGAGTTTAGCTTGTAAGAAATTAATAATCCCCGCGAGAGCGGGGATTTTTTTGTAAGATTTTTCGTATTCGAACGAGTATATTAGTGAATCGATTCGCAAGAGGTGCCGTCATGGACGACAGAAAACTGCTTTCTTTAATTAAAAAAGACCCGGACGCGGGCATGGAAAAACTCTTAACGCTCTATTCCGGCTATGTCTTCGCCGTAGTCAAAAGCCGTCTCGACGGCGTTTGCGACAGCGCGGAAACGGAAGACTGCGTCTCCGACGTCTTCATATCCTTTTACGAGCGGCTTGGGTCATTCAATGAAAACGGCGCCTCTATTAAAAATTATCTGTGCGTTCTGGCGCGGAATATCGCGGTGGACTGCTACCGAAAAAAGCAAAAAACCGTTTTGCTTTCATATGAGGAGGCCGAAACGGAGGACGTTTCCGCCGCGGCGGTCGAGCGGGTGACGGCATCGGAGCTCGTAGCGAAAATCGAGGCGCTCGGCCGACCGGACAGCGAAATCATCATCAGAAAATACTGGTATGGCGAGACCTCCGAAAAAACCGCAAAGGCGCTCGGCATGACGCCTGCGGCTGTCGACACGCGCCGCCACCGCGCCGTTCTGAAACTTAAGGCCATGTTGGAGGAAGAATGATGAATACGAATTTAGATAAACTGTTTGACAAAGTGGACGAAAAGACCGCCTCGGCGTTTGCGGACGTTTTGCTCCCCGTCAGGCCCGACGCGGGGGAAAAGAAAAAGGTTGAAAGCCGCGTGTTATCAGCGGCGGGCGGCAAGAAAAGGCGCGCGTTAAGGCCTTGGCATGCGGTAATTGCCGCCTGCCTCGTCGTCGCCGTGACTCTCGGCGCCGTATTTGCGCCTTCGATATTCGGAAACGGAAGGCAAAGAGTGCTTGAAGGCGGCAACTTTTATAACCCCGACGGGAAAATCGTCGATAATATCAATAGCGAAGGCCTGACAGTATCGTTTGAAAAGAGTCTCGCAGAGCTTTTAGCCCTTAAACATCAAGCTGATGGCTCTATCTACCCTAACGGCGCGATTTTCAAAGCAAAACTTGCAGAAGGAGGCAGTTTTAATATCTATTGGTATATTGAAAAAATCAACTTATGGCGTTCTTCCGCTATGCTTACGCCGGTGGAAGTGACCGAGGTGTTTGAAAGTGGAGAAGAGGCGAATTTAAAAGTTGGAGATATTGTTTACGTTTTAGAGCCGTATATATTCATAAATGAAAAAGTTATGAATATAATTTCGAGAAGAAGCTATTATGATTCTTATAAATACGGCGATTATATAAGCAGCGGGAGTCGAAACACGACCCTTATTAAACCCGAACGCGAATATATTATTTTCGGTAGTAAAAAGACTTTGACCGATTATTTGTGGAACGGTAACAGCGCCTCAATAACCAACAGCGCAGAGGACGTTCCCGAAGGTATCAGCACCTTCTTTTCATACGAGTCTAAACTGATATTTGATACAACTGAACGGCCTTCGGGCTTCCACTATGAAAAAGGTTTTATTTCCTGCTACGACGAGGTCATCGCAAAATACTGCGGTTGATGGAAAAAAGTTATGATTTTGCCTTACGGCAAAAACTATGAGACGCGCCACGCTTTCGCGTGACGCGTCTCTTGCTTTATATTACCGCTTTTCCCCAAGGAAGAAAATCGCCAGCGTCCCGGGCCCCGAGTGCGCCCCTATCGTCGTGTCGACGTAGCTTATAATGACCTCTTTCGGCGAATAATCCCTTTTTATTATCTCGGCGGCGTATTCGGCGTCCTCGAGGCAGTCGCCGTGACTTATCATTATAGTCTGCTCCGAAGGATTAATCCCCCTCGCGCCGATCTTTGCGCAAAGCTTCTCGATAGACGCCTTCCGCCCCTTGGCTCTGCCTACGGCGATAAGATGTCCCTCGTCGTTGACGTGAAGCACGGGCTTTATCTGTAAAACCGACCCTATTATCGCCACGGCCTTCGAGATTCTGCCGCCGCGCCGTAAATAATCGAGGTCGTCGACGGTAAACCAGTGGCAGACCGAAAGCTTTATGCTCTCGGCGTAGTCCCTCGCCTCGTCAATGGTCGCCCCTTCCTCCCGCTTCCTCGCGGTAAGCAGGACTATAAGCCCTTCGCCCGCGCTCGCGGCAAGGGTGTCGACCGAATATACTTTCCTCTCGGGATATTTTTCCGAAAGCTTCAGAAGCGCCGCCGAGACCGACTCCACCGTACCGCTTAAGCCCGACGAAAACCCGATGTAAAGAATATCTTTTCCCTCTTTTAAAATGCTTTCAAACCTCGGCGCAAACTCTTCGCCGTTTGCCATCGACGTTGAGATCTCGTGCTTTCTCTCCCTCATCAGGTCGTAAAAGCGCTTCATCTCCTCGTCGTCGCCCGGCTTGGTGACGTATTCCTCGCCGTCGACGGTATAGGAAAGCGGCACCGCTTCGATGCCGTATTTCTCGCTTATTTCACGCGGCAGATCGGCCGACGTGTCGGTAATTATAACGTAGCTCATGGTATTTCTCCGTGTCTCCTTACATAGTTTTCAATACTATATTACACCGATACTGATATTTTGTCAAGCGATTTTTAAAAATATATTGCATTTTTCAGAAAACTATGATAGAATAATGAAAAACAGCAAAGAGGGGATAAGAATTGCCCGAGACGTCAAAAGAGTTTTTGAAATGGCAGTCCGAGGCCATGGAGAAAAAACTCCCCGCATGGAACGAAATACCCGACATCGGCCTCTACATGGACCAGGTCATGCGCCTGATGGAAGACTACCTGCGCTTTTTCGGCGAGGACGAAAAGGGCGGGGCGTCCATCACCCCGTCTATGATAAACAACTACGTCAAAATGGGCCTTGTCCCGCCGCCCGATAATAAAAAATACGACCGCTCGCAGATAGCCACCCTTATCCTCGTCTGCATTCTGAAGCAGGTTTTAAGCATATCCGACGTCGGCGCGCTCTTAAAAAGCAAACTTGCCGTGATGGATATGGAGGAGTGCTATAACGAATTTCGCGACGTCCTTAACACCGCCGCCTCCGAGCTTTCCGACCTCACGGGCGGATTTGACCGCTATATTGAAAGCGGCGACCTTGTAAACGTCGCCATGACCGTCGCCGTCTTCTCGAACGTCGGACGCGCCATCGCCAAAAAAATAATCGCCCTCGAGTCCGCGGCCGAAGCCGCCGCGGAGGCGAAAAAGAAGCCCTCCAAAAAGAAAAAGGGCGAAAAGGAAGAGGAGAAATGAGACCCTCCCGCAAACGGATAGCCGCCCGGATAATAACGACGGTCATAACCGTCGCCATAGCGGCCGTCATATTTTATCTCTCCACCCAACCCGCCGAAATATCCGCGGCCGAAAGCGGCGGCATCTGCGAAAAAATATTGGCGCTTTTCGACTTTTACAGGTCCGCCGCCCCCGAGGCCAAAGCCGAAATGCTCGAAAGCTTCAATAACCTCTTCAGAAGTCTCGCCCACTTCGGCGTCTTCTTCCTTCTTTCGCTTTCCTCGGCCTTCATGTGGAAAGCGTGGGACATCGGCTGGCCTTCTTCGGCGGCGCTCATCACCGCGGCCCTCTACGCCGTCACCGACGAGCTTCATCAGCTTTTCGTCCCGGGACGCGCCTTTCAGTTTACCGATATTCTCATAGATCTCGCGGGCGCCTTCCTCGCGGCCCTTATTTTCTTTCTCATCTTTTTCTTTCGCCGCGGACGCGACCGCCGGAAGCGTAACGCCCTCGCCAAAGAACTTTCCGAAGAATAAAAAAGTCTCCGACGTTGGGCGCCCTCACATAGGGAGAAGGCAGGTTTTGCGAGGCCCTTTTCCGCCCATACTGCGTCAAAAAGAAGCGGCAATACGTCAGTATTGCCGCTCCCTTTTTTCTTGTCTGAACGAAAAATTGCTCACGCAAAACTGCTTTGCACCGTAAGGCGAAGATTTTTGTGCGAGACGCGAAAAAGGCGGCGGAGCATACTGGCGTATGCCCGCCGCCTTTGACAAAGTATTCGCGCGAAAAGATTGCCTTACGGCTACCTCATCCCTGTGTGAGGGCGCCCTTGTCGGAGGCTTTTTCTTTTCGCTTATTTGATTATCTTCATTATATACCCGAACTCAAACGTCTTTTCTGTGAGCCGATATTCGTCCTTAAGCCTCGGCCCGCAAGACGCCGACCCCACGCCGCTCATCCTGTAGTCGATATGGAACTCGGTAAACGGCGCCTTCTTGAGCTCGTAGGCGTGCGCCGCCTCGAAAAGGTCTTTGTCGGCGTAGCGCGACGCCCTGAAGGAAAGGTCTTTCCCTTTTGCGAAAACCTCGAGCCCTATGCCGTCTCTGCCTTTGACCGAGACCTCCTTCACGCCGTAGTGACTCATATTTTCCTGCGGACGTAAGTAAGGCTCCAGACTCTTTTCGGCGTCCTCCGAAAACCGCGAGAACCACGACGCCAGCCGCTTGTCCTCATAGCTCTCATACGGCCCGTATCCCAGATACGACACGTCCGTCATATCTTTTCTTAAATAAAACACCGTCCCGAAACGCGGTAAGAAGGGAAGACCGCTTTCGACCTTGTAGGATACCTTTGCCGTCCCGTCCTCTCTTATCTCGAACCGCTCGTTAAAGACCGCAGCGGGCTCTCTCGAGACCGAAATGTGCGCCGCCACGCTCTCGAAGACGAAGACGCCGTTTTCAAGCGAATATTTCGTCCCGTAGCACTTTCTTTTCGTCTTGAAAAGCCCGTATTCCTTCAGCGCCGCGACCTCGTAACGGTCGTTGTCGATGGGCGCCCGCCACACCGTAATATCGCATGGCGCGTATAAAAGCTCTCTGCCGCCGCATTTAACGGACGAAAGCCTTCCCGTCGCGGTGTCGAAACGCCACTCCGACGTCCCCGAGGAGACCGTCACCGCCGTCTCGCTCTTAACGGCTTTCAGCTTGTATTCCTTCCCGCTCTCCGGCTTTAAGTCCGGCTTCGAGACGTGGAAAAAGCAAAATCCCGCCTCGTCGCCTTTTTTGCAAAGCGGCCCGTCGCAATTCCTGACGGCCGTCACCTTGACGGTGAAATTGCCGCTTTGCTTTGAAAGCTTCGTCTCGAAGACCGCTCTCTCCCTCGGAGCTATCTCGGGCGCCTTTATAACGGATTTTCCCGCGTCCGCGCCGTCCTTTCCGGAAACGCAGACGAAATCGAAGTCTTTAAGCGACGTAAAATACCTCTTGTTGAAGATGCTCAAAACGCCCGTCTCGGCGTCGTAATCCGCCTCGAACGGACGGTATGCCTGCTTGAGTTCTTCGATCCCCGAATGAAGTCTTCTGTCGGGATAAACGAGCCCGTCGCAGCAGAAATTCCCGTCGTTCGGCTCGTCGCCGAAATCGCCGCCGTAATAGTATTTGTCGCCCTCCTTCACGGCGTGGTCGCAGAACTCCCATACGCACCCGCCCGCGAAATTCGGGTATTTGTCAAAAAGCGCCTTGTAGTCGGCAAGATCGCCGGGGCCGTTCCCCATGGCGTGCGAATACTCGCATAAAAAGAGCGGCATATCGGGGTCTTTCCTTTGTAAAAACGCCTCGCACGCCTCGGGATCGGGATACATGACGCTTTCCACGTCCACCACTCCCGCGGGCCTGTCGGGCACCGCGTCGAGATTGCACCTTTCGTAGTGAACGGGCCTTCCGTCAAGCTCTCTTATGCGCTCGCTCATCGCGACGTGATTCCTACCGAAAAACGCCTCGTTCCCAAGCGACCACATTATGATATTGCAGTGATTTCTGTCCCTTACGACCATCCGCTCGGCGCGATCGATATAGGCCTCCCGCCAGTCGGGATCGTCCGAAAGGCCGTTATGGTTTTCGGCGTAATTCATGCCGTGACACTCTAAATCCGCCTCGTCGACGACGTAAAACCCGAACCTCTCGCAAAGCTCGTAAAACTTCGGCGCGTTCGGATAGTGCGACGTCCTTATGCAGTTGATATTGTGCGCCTTCATTATCTCGAGGTCGCGTCTTATGCTCGCCGCCGTCACGGCCGCCCCCGTCACGGGGTCGGACTCGTGCCTGTTCACGCCCTTTAATTTCACGGCCTTGCCGTTTATAAGGAAAAGCCCGCCCGAGACCTCGACGCGGCAGAAACCCACGTCAAACCGTAAGTATTCTCTCCCGATTTTTATAATGACGGTGTATAGCTCGGGACTCTCGTCCGACCAGAGCGACGGCTTTTCAACTTTAACGACGGCGTCCCCGCCGAAGTCCCCCTTCGACAAAACTTTTCCGTCCTTAATAAGCCGATACCCCGCGTAAAGCCCGCCCGTGTTTATCTCGATCTCGCCCTTCTCGAGCGACCCGTCAAGCCTCGCGCGGCACAAAACGTCCCCCGCGTGCTTTTTCTCGCGGTAAAGCAAATAGACGTCCCTTATGATTCCCGAGAGTCTGAACTTGTCCTGATCCTCGAGA
>JAEEIO010000089.1 GCA_016281405.1 Clostridiales bacterium
CCCGCGGTAACGTCTACGCCCGCGGCCTTATAGCTTTCGCTGTAGCTGTTTTCCATAGTTACCTTCTTATTCTCCAAGGACGCGTTTAAGCATCTCGTGATAGGCTCCCTCGACGTTGCCGAGGTCTCTTCTGAAACGGTCCTTATCGAGCTTTTCGCCCGTCTTGGCATCCCAGAAGCGGCAGGTGTCGGGAGAGATCTCGTCGGCGAGGATTATCTTGCCGTCGGAGGTTTTGCCGAACTCTATCTTGAAGTCGATAAGGTCTACGCCGATCGACTTGAAATAGTCGACGAGGACCTTGTTTATCTTGAAGGCGTAGGAGGCGATGATGTCGAGTTCTTCCCTTGTGGCAAGCTCCATGGCGAGGGCGTGCCAGTCGTTTATCATCGGGTCGCCGAGTTCGTCGTTCTTATAGGAGTATTCCAAAACGGTGGAGGCGAGGCGCTTGCCCTCGGGGATGCCGAGGCGCTTTGAAAGCGAGCCCGCCGCGACGTTGCGGACGATGACTTCGAGGGGGACGATCTTTACTTTTTTGACGAGGGTCTCGCGGTCGGAGAGCTCTTTGACAAAGTGGGTGGGGACGCCCTCTTTTTCGAGCATCTTCATAAAGTAGTTGGTCAGTTTGTTGTTGATAACGCCCTTCCCCGTTATCGTGCCTTTTTTGAGGCCGTTGAACGCGGTTGCGTCGTCTTTGTAATCGACTATCACGAGATCGGGATCGTCGGTGGCGAAGACTTTTTTGGCTTTGCCTTCATAGAGCTGTTCGAGTTTCTGCATTTTTTTATTCCTCCGATTATATATCTTTTATCTGAAGTTGCACGTCGGCGTCGGCCGCCGCGACTTTTTCGGCAAGCTTTTTCTTGTGGGCGAGGAGTTTTTCACAAAGTTTTTCATCTGAAAGGGCGAGTATTTGGATCGCAAGCAACGCTGCGTTTTCGGCTCCGTCGACGGCGACGGTGGCGACGGGGACGCCCGAGGGCATCTGCACGGTCGAAAGGAGCGAGTCGAGGCCGTCCAACGTTGACGATTTCATCGGTATTCCTATGACGGGCAAAACGGTGTGGGCGGCAAGTATGCCCGCGAGGTGGGCGGCCTTGCCCGCCGCGGCTATAATTACGCCGTAGCCGTTTTTGACGGCGGATTTGGCAAAGTCCGCCGCCTTGTCGGGCGTGCGGTGAGCCGAGCATACCGTTACGTCTAAGTCTACGCCGAAGTCTTTAAGGGTTTTGATACAGGGTTTCAAAGCGGTGAAATCGCTTGCGCTTCCCATTATGAGGGCGACTTTTTTCATATTGTTATCCCCTTTTCTTATTGTTTATCCTGTTCCGCTGCGCCGCGGCAATGGTGCGGAATACAAAGTTAACGACAGCGATGGCGGCCGCCATGACGCCCGCGAACAGTAACGTCTCGGTGCCTTTGGACGCAAAGCTGGCGTATTCGCCGTGAACGAGAAAGAGCATCGTCCTGTAGAGCCAGATGCCGGGAACGAGGGCGATGATTGCGGGAAAGACGAAGATGGTCGAGGGCATTTTCATAATCCTCGCAAGTATCTCGCCCGCGAGGGCTATAAAGAGAGTGCCCAAGAAACCGCCGAGATAAATCGATAGGCCGAAATAGGAAAAAACAAAATAAACGTAATATCCGACGGCGGCAATGGCCGAGGCCGGCAATATTGAGCGTCCGGGAGCGCACAGCAAAATGCTGAAGAAGGAGGTCGCGAAGAAGCAGAAGACAACGGCTTTTACGGTCTCAACGACAAAGCCGCGGTCGACGCCGCCCTCGACAATCTGACCGCCGAGTCCGACGTAGCCGGCGAGCACGACGCCGACGCCGCTCGCTATGCAGACGGCGACGAGAAGGACCTCGCCGAAGCGGGAGATGCCTGAAATAAGGTCGCCGTTAATGGTATCTCTTATGGCGTTTGTCATGGGAAGCCCCGGGAAAAGCGGCATTATGGCGCCGATAACGATAAGCGACAGATTGGCGCTGTGAAAGAGGCTTACGAAGCCTATGGCGAAGACGGTGGCTATGACGCTTCCGACAAAGGTCGAAATGAAATGGAAAATATCCATTCTTTTGAAGGCGATGAGGAAAAGCTGTATGAGGGCGCCGCAAAGGGCGGCGGCGATGAAATCGAGCCATATTCCGCCGAAAAGGACTGCAAAAAAGCCGGACGAGAGTCCTCCGGCCAGAAGATTTATCCAGCGAAGTTTCCTTTTGGAAGAAGCGGCTTCGGGATGGGTGGAGGCGAAAATCTTTTCGGCCACGAAAAGAGACATCTCGCCTTCGACGACTTTACGCGAGATGTCGTTGGCGTCGTTAAGACGCTTCAGATTGAAAGAGCGTTTTTTGACGCGGCAGGTCTCGGAATAGCAGTGCTTTTCGCCGTCTCTTACCGAGAGCATGACGCCCGTCGGAAAGGCGATGACGTCGACGTCGTCGAAGCCGAAACGGCTGCAAAGACGGACTATGCACTCCTCGGCGCGGTAGGTCTCTCCACCGTTTTCGAGTATGGCGGTAGCAAGATATTTGCAAACCGTCATAAGGCTTTCCATATTGCAGTCCATTTTTGTCACCACCTTATTGATATTTTATCATAAATAAAGAAAAATTGCAATATATGTCGGCGTATTTTCGGGAAATTGTTTTATAAGTCGTATTGACAAAAACCTCATTATGTTGTAAGATATACACAAACGAACCACAATATATTGGGTCTTCGCAAAAAAGCGGAGACGCTTTACCGTCTTTCCCGGAGGGATGATAAGCTTGGCGAAAAAACATTACGGCAACGAAAGCATAACGTCGTTAAAAGGTCCCGACAGGGTGCGCAAACGCCCTGCCGTTATTTTCGGTTCCGACGGCGTAGAGGGCTGTCGTCACACCTTTGTCGAAATACTCTCGAATTCCATAGACGAGGCCAAGGAAGGCTACGGAAAAAAGATAATCGTTACGAAATATAACGACGGCTACGTCGAGGTCACCGACTTCGGCAGAGGCACGCCCGTCGATTTCAACCAAAAGGAAAACAGATACAACTGGGAGCTTATCTACTGCGAGCTTTACGCGGGCGGCAAATATTCAGACGCCGGCGAAAACTACGAGTATTCCCTCGGTCTTAACGGCCTCGGTCTTTGCGCGACTCAATACGCGTCGGAGCGGATGGAGGTCGAAATTTACAGAGACGGTTTCAAGTATAATCTCGAGTTCAAAAAGGGCTACAACGTCGGCGGGCTCAAAAAGGAGCCGACGACGCAAAAGCAGACGGGCACGAGGACGAAATGGAAGCCCGATATAGAGGTCTTCACCGACATAGATATTTCGCCCGAGTTCATCGCCGAGACGATGGACAAGCAGGCTATCGTCAACAAGGGCATAAGATTCGTTTTCAAAAATCAGCAGAAAAACGGCTCTTTCGAGACGAAAGAGTTTTACTACGAAAACGGCATTGCCGACTATATCGGTATTTTAGCGGGAGACACCGCCTTTACCGAACCTGTCTTCGTGACGGCAGAGCGGACGGGCCGAGACCGCGAGGACAAGCCCGAATACAAGGTCAAGATCGAGACGGCGTTTTGTTTTTCCAACAAGGTGCAAAGCCTCGAATATTTCCACAACTCGAGTTTTCTCGAGCACGGAGGAAGTCCCGAGAAGGCGGTCAAAAGCGCCTTCGTGTCGGCTTTTGACGCCTACATAAAGCAGATAAACAAATACACGAAAAACGAGTCGAGGATCACGTTCGCCGACGTTCAGGAGTGCCTCATTCTCATCTCGAACACCTATTCGACGATAACGTCTTACGAAAATCAGACAAAAAAAGCGATTACGAACGTATTCATTCAGCAGGCTATGACCGATTTCTTAAAGGCGCAGCTTGAGGTGTGGTTCAAGGAGCGTCCCGCCGAGGCGACGAGGACGGCCGAGCAACTGCTTGCGAACAAGAGATCGAGGGAGAACGCCGAGAAGAACCGTCAGATAATGAAGATAAAGCTGACGGGATCCATAGACGTCACCAACAGGATCGAAAAGTTCGTCGACTGCCGCTCGAAAGACATTTCGGCAAGAGAGCTTTACATAGTCGAGGGCGACTCGGCGCTCGGATCCTGCAAGCAGGGCCGCGACGCAGAGTTTCAGGCTATAATGCCCGTAAGAGGCAAAATACTTAACTGCTTAAAGGCCGATTACGACAAGATCTTCAAGAGCGAGATCATAACAAATCTTATAAAGGTGCTCGGGTGCGGAGTAGAGGTCAAGATAAAGAACGCCAAGGATTTAGCGAGCTTTGACATCAACAATCTGAGGTGGAACAAAATAATAATCTGCACCGACGCCGACGTCGACGGATATCAGATAAGAACGCTTATTCTGACCATGATATACAGGCTCCTCCCTACCCTCATTAACGAGGGATACGTTTACATCGCCGAGACGCCGCTTTACGAGATCTCTTCGGGCGGGACGTCGTATTTCGCCTACGACGAGCCCGAGAAGCAGCGGATAATGACCATGCTCGAGGGGCAGAAGGTGACGATACAGCGGTCGAAGGGTCTCGGCGAGAACGAGCCCGACATGATGTGGCTAACCACCATGAACCCGAAGACCAGGCGGCTTACCAAGATCACGCCCGAGGACGCGGCCGAGACGGAAGAGATTTTCGGCATTCTCCTCGGTGATAACCTCGACGGCAGAAAAGATTATATCGCGGCCTACGGCGGCGATTATCTCGACGACCTTGATCTTTCGTGAAAGGAGGGCGCGATATGGCTGACAACAGATTTGACAAGGACGACAAGGAAATAGAAGATTACATAAAAAAGCACTCGGACGAAGGCATTGAAAGCGGATTCGAGCAGTCCTCCTTCGACGACTTTTTCGGAAGCGACGACGGGCTTATATTGAAGCCCGCCACAGGTAACGACGACCTTTTCGCCGCCCTCGACAAGGCTTTCGGCGGCGGAACAAAGGAAGAAGAACCGAAAAAAGAGGAAAAGGAAGAGATAAAAGAAGAGGTCACCGATGAAACGCCCGAGGAAGAGGCCGCTTTAGAAGATAAAGAGCATGTAAAGGCTGAAGAAGAGCCCGTAATCGAAGAAGAAAAGCCTGAAGAGGTTATTCCCGAAGCCGCCGAAGAAGAACCCGAAGAGGCTTTGGAAGAGGCGACCGAAGAAGTCGAGGAAGACGTCGAGAAAGTCGCAGAAACGGCTGACGGCGATGGTTCGGAAGATGTAAAGTCTGAAGACATTACAGTTGAAGATACACCCGTTTCGGTAAAGTCCGAGCAGGCGGTGCCGAAGGTTATAAGAGAAATAGTTTCGACCAAGCTGACGGAGGCTCCGAAGGAGGAGCCGAAGGGCAAAAAGAGCAAGAAATCGAAGAAAAAGGCAGCAGATGTCATAGAGCAAGACGTCCCTAAGGAGCCGTTATTCGAGCCGAAGGGCATTACGGCGACACTTAAAGAGAATTATATGCCCTACGCCATGAGCGTTATTATATCGCGCGCCATTCCCGAGATCGACGGCTTCAAGCCGTCGCACAGAAAGCTTCTTTATACGATGTATAAAATGGGGCTTTTGTCTGGAGGACTTACCAAGTCCGCGAATATCGTCGGAACGACGATGAAGCTTAACCCGCACGGCGACGCGGCGATATACGACACGATGGTGAGGCTTGCCCGCGGTCATGAAGCGCTTTTGCATCCGTTCGTCGAGTCGAAGGGCAATTTCGGTAAGCACTATTCGCGCGATATGCAGTGCGCTGCGTCACGTTATACCGAGGCCAAGCTTGCGCCCATTTCGGGCGAGCTTTTCAGAAACATAGATAAGAATAACGTCCGTTTCGTCGATAACTACGACGGCACCATGAAGGAGCCGACGCTCCTTCCCGTCACCTTCCCCAACATTTTAACGACTCCGAATATCGGCATTGCCGTCGGTATGGCGTCTTCGGTCTGCTCCTTTAACCTCGCGGAGGTCTGCAGGACAACTATTGAATACATTAAGAATCCCGAACACGACCTTGCGCTTACGCTCAAGGCGCCCGATTTTCCGACGGGCGGACAGATAATCCTCTCGCACGAGGAAATGGCCAACATCTACAAGACGGGCAAAGGAAGCTTCAAGATAAGGGCGAAATACCGTCTTGACGACGGTCCCGGGCGTATCGTAATTTACGAGATACCCTATACGACGACGGTCGAGGCGATCATC
>JAEEIO010000008.1 GCA_016281405.1 Clostridiales bacterium
CGAAGATCGACGCCGCGGCAAGAAAGGTTACTGCTTCAAACGACTACGAGATGATACAAAAGGTATATAAAGAAGCCCTCGGCAAAGACCTTCCCTTCTCAAGCAGCAACGATCTCGTTTCTAAAGTATTGGCCCTTTCTTCCGACGGCAAATACTTCCTGCCGAAAGAAGGGGTCTCTCCCGACCTCGTCGCGTGCAACCTTTCGGGCGGTCTTATGGGCGGCAGGGCGTTCGGCTCCAACATCAACGAGACCCGCACGAGAAACTTTGAGCGCAAGCATCTTATGACCGGCGACGTCATCCTCATCATGAAAGACTCGGCAACTCCGCAGCTTTGGCTGTGCCTCGATAAAGGCGCGCTCGCCATAGTTAAGAACGGCGCCGTAAAGATAATTCCGACCGGCACGGCGATAAACTATATTGAAACTTTGTTCGGGCAATTCACCTTCGCTCTCATACGTCCATCACAGGGAATGTAAGTCAATAACCAAAACAGAGCCGCACGGCTCTGTTTGATTATAAACCGCATTGGAGAATGAGATAATGAAAAAGTTCACCGCGCTTATTTTGTCCCTTCTTACGCTCGCTTCCCTTTTCGCCGCCTGCGGCGAAAAACAGGCCTCTCCCGCGCAGGACGGCGCCTCCGCCTCTTCTGCCGAAGCGCAGACGGCGGAGCCTTATGAGCAGGAGGAAAGGGACAAGGAAACGACAGAGATAACCGCTCCCGACGCGCCCGTCATTATCACCGACCCGTCGGCGCCCGCAGACGCCGACGCGCAGACTCCCCCTTCGCAGGAGCAGCCGGTCGCCCAAACGCCGCAACAGCAGACTCCCGCGGCGCAGACCCCGTCTTCCCCCGCTCAGTCTCAGCCGCCGCAGACCGCGCCCGTCAAAACGGGCAAGAGTTATTTCGGCTATATTTTCGGCGACTCCTTCAACTCAAACAACCGTATGATAGACACCGTTATCGCCTTTGCGAGATACGACGGGATAACCTTAAGGTTCAGGAACCGCGTCGCCGACACGGCGGGCAAAAGCGCCAGTATGAACCTTTACGAAATGTGCAATATAAGCGGCACCCGCGCGACAAGCATCCAAAACGAGACGCTCTCCATCCTTATCTCCGACAAAAACACGCCGCTTGATTTCCTCGTTTTGAACTGCGGGCGCGACCACACGGCGGTAGAGCCCGAAAACGCCGAAAAAGCGCTTTCCTCGGCGGATCTCATCATAAAGACTTACCTATCGGCAAATCCTTCCGGAAAGGTGGTCGTTTTAGTGCCTGCGCCTTACGGCGACGGCAACGGTTACGCGCTTACCGCAAAGCTCAACATTCCCGCCGCGGCGGAGCATAAAAAGCTTATAAAAGCTTACGCCGAAAGGTTCGAGGCGCTTATTCCCGAGCAAAACCGCGTCGTCGTCGATATGTGCGACGCCTTCGATCACTTTGCCGAAAACTATTCCTCCTCGGGCATAGACCTCTATTCGCCGGATAAAATAAACCCCGGAAACGCCGGCTCTTACTATATGGCGTGCATTCTTTACGCAAAGCTTTTCGGCAAGTCGGCTTACGGCATAGACGATCATTTCCTTATTGACAAAGAAACGGCGGCTCTTATGCAAAAAGCGGCGCATAAGTTCGTTTTCGGCTCGGAGCCGTCGGGCGCGCACGCACCCGACAAGTTCGTTCCCTCCTTTGAGGAGCACGATCCGAGAACGATGTCGCACCGCGACCCGCGCTTTAAGAAAGAAAAATATCCCAAATATTACGACGAATTTTTCGCCGCGGCTTACGCGTTTTACGCCCGCGGGAACTTCATCCAATACGATCAGCAGGAAATAGACAGGATCAAGTATACGACCATAAGACGTTCTATTTACGCGACGCCCGAAGAGGCGACCCCGCAGAACACGCTCTATCTCGACTGCTCGGGATATACCACGGCGACCTTCAACAACGCCTTCGGCTATACCTTCGAGCACGACGATCCGAGGACCGCCTACCTTGCCGACTTCAAAAAGCCCGCCGTTTATTCCTGGAACGGAACGACAGGCACCGACGCCTCTCCCGAGATAGCCAAGGAGGACTTTTTAGACGTTTTGGAGCCGGGCGACGTTATCGTTTACCGTCATTACAAGGAATACGTCGTCCAATGGGGACACGTTATGATGTATATGGGCAACGGCGTCGTCATGCACTGCTCCGGCTCATCCATCTCCGGCGGCGGCACCGCAGACTATAATTTCGACGTGCCGCAGGATTCCGAGGAATACAACGGCAGCATTCTTTTCGAGACGATAGACGAGCTTATAAACCCGCAGGGAAAGCAGTATATCTTCGCTTCAAACAGAAGATTCGTCGTCCTTCGCCCGTTCTCTCAGGGGCTTACGCCGACCGAACAGGCGATATTGCGCGCGAAAAACCTTGCCGGCGTTATCGCTTATAAAGAAACGAGCGCCCCGCGAGGCGTTACCGTCAATTCGGGCGAAGACGTTACCTTTACCTACGTCGTACGAAACGACACAAAAGCCGCGAAAACGCTCACGCTTACCGATTCTCTGCCCGATGGCGTCGTTTTCAAGTCGGGCGACGCCGCTTTCCGCGACGGCAAGCTTCAAACGCAGATAAGCGTCCCCTCGCACGGGACCGTGCGGCTTTCTTACACGGTCACCGTGACCGCGAAAAACGGCTCGGCGATCGCCGACGACAAAGCGCTTTTGGGCGGCGTTAAGCTCAATCCCATAACGATAAGAGTCGAAAAAACCCTTTCACCCGCGCAAAGAGCGA
>JAEEIO010000009.1 GCA_016281405.1 Clostridiales bacterium
CCTATAAGCATAAGCTTCTTTATGACCTCGGCGTTGGTGGCGCTGAGTCTCGCCGCGAGGTCGCAGACCTGTATCTCGTCGGGAAGCGTGACGTGCTGGAGCTTTTTCTTTTTCTTTTCCATCATGAGGCGGCGCATCTTTTCGGCCTCCTCGGCCTTGCTCTTCTGCGACACCTGCTTGGTATTCTGTTTCTTTAATTTCTGCTTCTGATTGGAGGCGTTTAAGGTCTTGTCGGAGACGAAGTTTTCGAGCCTCTCGTCGTATTTCGAGAGGTCGACGTGGACGGCTCTCGTATCGACGTATCTGACCTCGCGCGTCCTTATGGTCGCGGTCTGGGCGGGAGCGGAGTCGGGCTTCTGGGGGGCCTTCTCCTTCTTTTGAGGCGCGTTTTTGGCGGCGGCCTTCTCGGCCGCGGCCTTTTCGGCGGCCGCTTTTTCAGCCGCGGCCTTTTCGGCCTCCTGGCGTTTACGCTCCTCCTCGGCCTCGGCCTGCTTCTTCATAAGCTCCTCGCGGCGCTTATCGGCCTTCTCGTGCATCTCCTTGAAATAGTCCTCGAAGCTCGCTATCGCGTGCTGTTGGGTGAGGCACTCGAAGACGACCGATATCTCGTCCTCGCCGAGCGACGCCGCGCTGTTTTTGGGCGCGGTCATGTATTTCGCGAGAATATCGGAAATATCTTTGGGTTTTAAGTTGAAATCTTTCGCAAGATCGCTGACTTTGTATTTAATTTCAACCGGCATTATACGTTTCCTCCGTTATAAGAGTTTGAGAACTTTTTGGAAAGCAGTTTGGAAAACCCCGCGTCGTCGGTCGAGACGACTCCGAGTATTCCGCTTTGGCCGACGGCCGAGGCAAGCTCGGTCATTTTTACGTCGGGAAAGACGAAGACGGTCTTTTCGGTCTCTTCGGAAAGCCTTTTATACTTTTCCAAAATCTTTTCTGAGACGTCGGCGGCGACGAGCACGAAGCGGCAGCCGCCGTGGCGGACGGAATACTCCGTTTTTTCGGAACCGATTATAAGCTTCCCCGCGCGTTTGCATAAACCTAACGTGGTAAGGGCTTTATTATCCACGGTATTCTCCTCTCAGTTCTCCTTCGGGGCAATGCCCGAAAGCTCCTCTTCGAGCTTTGCGTAGACTTCCTCGGGCACCTTGCTGTCAAAAGCCCTTTCGAGGGCCTTTGCCTTGACGGCTTTTTTGAGGCAGCCGACGGAGGGGCAGATATAGGCGCCTCTCCCCGCTTTTTTGCCCGTGAGGTCGACGGATATCTCGCCGTCGGCGCTCTTGACTATGCGTATAAGTTCTTTTTTGGGTTTGCTCTCATGGCATCCCGTGCATTTGCGAAGAGGTATTTTTTTGATCGCCAAGGCGGTCACCCCCGAAGGTCAGTCGGCCGAGGCCGGCTTGATGTCGACCTTCCAGCCCGTCAGCTTCGCGGCGAGGCGGGCGTTCTGGCCCTCCTTGCCTATGGCAAGCGAAAGCTGGGTGTCGTCGACTATGACGCGGCAGGTCTTGAGATCGGGGTTGACGTCGACCCGGAGCACCTGCGCGGGAGAGAGCGCGGCGGCTACGTATCTGTCTATAGACTCGTCGTAGGTTATGAGGTCTATCTTTTCGCCGTTAAGCTCGCTTAAGATGTTGGTGATCCTCGCCTTGCGGGGGCCTATGCAGGCGCCGAGGGCGTCGACGTCTTTAGATGTGGAGGTGACGGCTATCTTGGTCCTCGAGCCGGCCTCTCGCGCTATCGAGACTATTTCGACGGTGCCGTCTGCTATCTCGGGCACCTCGAGCTCGAAGAGACGGCGGACGAAGCCGGGGTGAGTTCTCGAGATGATTATCTCGTGGCCCTTTGTCTTCTCGCCGGTCGGAGCCTTGACCTCAACGACGTAAAATCTCACGCGCTGACCCTCGCGGAGCTGTTCGCCGGGGATCTGCTCCTTGAAGGGGAGCGTCAGCTCGTGGCGACCCACCTCGACCTTGACGGCGTTGGAGCCGGGGATTATCCTCTGGACGGTGCCAGACATGAGCTCGCCCTGACGGCCTTCGAACTCGCGGACGACGGAGGTGTCCATCGCCTCGTTGATGGCTTGGATTATGACGTTTTTGCCGATTTTCGCGGCGATACGTCCGAAGTTTTTGGTCTCGAGATTTATCTCGCAGACGCCGCCGAGCTTATTCTTGCGGCTTATCGCCTTGGCCTCGGCCAGGGAGATCTCGGTGACGGGATCGGCGACCTCTTCGACGACGTTCTTGACGATGTAGAAGCGGACGTTTTTCTTCTCCTCGTCGAAATCGGCGCGGACGTCCTCGCCCGCTATGCCTCTTTCTCTCTTGACGGCCGAGACTATGGCCGCCTTGATCTTTTCGAGCATATAGTCCTTGGGGATGCCTCTCTCCTTTTCGAGAGCTTCAAGGGCTTCGTAGAATTCTTCGTTCATTTTTTGTCGTTTCCTCCGATATCAAAGTCAAAATATAAATTAATTTTCGCAACGTTTGAAAAGGGTATTTCGAGCTTTTTGCCGTCGAGGTCGAGTTTTACCGCGTTTTCGTCGGCTCCGTCTATAACGGCGACGAACTTTTTTCTTCCCTCGACCGCGTCAAAAAGCTTTACGGTGGCTTTTTCGCCGACGTAACGGTTTATCTGCGCGGCGCCCGAAAGCTTTCGTTCGACTCCCGGGGACGAGACCTCAAGGCAATAGCTCCTGTCGATCAGGTCGAGCTCGTCGAGTATCGGGTCGACGGCGCGGCTGAAGCGCTCGCAGTCCTCGATATTGACTCCGCCCTCCTTGTCGACGTAGAGGCGAAGATACCAGGTGGCGCCCTCTTTCACGAACTCGGCGTCCCATAGAATAAGGCCTTCATCGGCGGCGACCTTTTCCAAATGGGGCGAAAGCTCTTCTATTATCTTGTTTGCCATAAAAACCTCCGTTTAATAGTTTGAGAGAGGCGCCGACCTCTCTCATACCATAATACTCTATTCTTGATATATTATATATCACAATTTGTCGCCTGTCAAGTTTTTTATATATAAGAGGCGATTTTTCAATATATTTCGGGCAATACTCCTCCGTTTTCACTGAAGAAAATCAGAAGCGTTCCCTTTCCGACCGATATTTCGGCGCTCTCGCCGACGAACGAGTTGCTGACTCCGAGCGGGAACGAAGGCGAAAGTCTCCCGTTTGAAAGGACGTATTTCGCGCCGTTTATGTTTACGTTTTCGGCGTCGCCGCCCCACGCGAAGACCGAAAGTCCGCCCTTCATGTCGGACTGAAAGACGGCTTTTTTACCGGTTATCGCCGTCGCGGCGTGGCCTTCGAAAAACATAAAGGCCTTTTTACCCTTTTCCGAAAGCGCCGCAAGCGTCGAAAGATTTGCGAAGGTGTGGTCGGGGCGCCCGCCCGCGCAGCCGTAGAAATAAAACTCCGAGGCGCCCTCTTTTAAGCCCTTTTCGGCGGCGGCGTAAGAGTCGGTGACGTCCTTTACGACGGGCAGAATGAGCTTTTCGACGCCCTCTGGCGCGCTTTCCAAAGAGTCGAGGTCGCCTATGAAAAGGTCCGGCTTTACGCCCGCTTCAAGGCAGTATTCATAGCCGCCGTCGGCGGCTATGACGAGGTCGCCCTTTTCGGGTAAAATATTCGGTCTGGTGCGGACTCCCGCGCCGAAAATAAAGCAGCGCAAATCACTCACCCGCCTTCAGCGAAAGAACGGTGTCAATCTTTTTGATTTTCGGATACATAACGAGGTTTACGAGGAAAGCGAAAACGAGAGAGCAGAGGGCCGCGAGGGCGTAGGACGAGTTGTTTATCGTCCTCGCGAACATGACCGCGTCGACCTCGGCCGTCCTCACGACGAAGGCGTGGAGCAAGACCCCGAGCAGTATGCCGATCGCGGTTCCAATGACGGCAAGCGTCATGATCTCGCGCGAGATATAGAAAAACGTCTCGCTTCCGCGGTAGCCCAAGACCTTGAGCGTCGCTATCTCGCGTTTTCTCTCGGTGATATTTATGTCGATGAGATTATAGAGCACGACGAACGACAGAAGCGCCGCCGAAACGATGAGGACGACGACCACGCTGTTTATGCTCTTCATCGACTCCTTGAGGCCGTCCGCTATTTCGTCGAAATAGACGGCCGACGTGATGTAGCCGCTTTCAAGCAGTCTCGCGGCGAGGTCGCTTCGTAGCTCCTCCTCGCCCTTGGCTATGACTATGACGGCCGAGAGGGCGGGCGACTTGCCCATTATTTCGTCGCACTTTTCCCTCGTCGTGTAAATGACGTTGGAGACGTAATGCTCCGTCACGCCCGTGACGGTGAAATCGTATTCCCTGCCGCTCTCGTCCCTGATCCTTACGGCGTCGCCCACGCCGATACCCATTGTCTCGGCGAGCTTTTCGCATATAACGACCGAGTTTTCGTCCATGGCGATCGTCTCGCCCGATTTTCTGTTCCGAAGCGTCACGAAATAGCGTAGGTCTCCGTAATTTTCGGCGACCGTAAGCGAGACGGAGGCGGCCGCGCGGCCGTCCTTCACGACGTCGGCGTTCATACTGCCCGTGCGTATAAAGGCGTAGACGTCGTTTTCGGCGAGGATGTTCGCCGCCTTAGCGAAGGACGACTCGTAGCCGTCGCTTCTCTCTGCAAGACCGACCGTCAGGTTGTATTTGTAAACGCTCTTAAACTGTCTATCGGCGATGACGCTTATCGAGTCTTTCAGGCCGAAGCCCGTAAGTAAAAGCGCGGTGCATCCCGCCACGCCGAGGACGGTGAGTATAAAGCGTTTTTTATAGCGTAAAAGGTTGCGGATAGTCACCTTCCGTAAAAATCCGATATGCTTCCATATAAAGCCGACGCGTTCCAGAAGCACTCTCTTGCCCGGCGCGGGCGCCTTCGGCAGAAAGAGGCGCGACGGTTCCTCGGAGACGACCTTTTTGCAGGCTATAAAGGTGGCGCCGACGGTGCATACCGATATGGCCGCGAAGGCTAAAAGCGACCTCGGGATATCGAACGGCGTCGCGAGTGGCGGAAGGTCGAACATTATCGAATAGGCGTTCCAGACTATTCTCGGAAAGAGAGTCCCGCCCGCCGCGAGGCCTATGGCGGAGCCCAGAACGGTCGCGACGGCGGCAAAGAAGATATATTTCATCATAACGGCGCCGTCGGAATAGCCTAAGGCCTTCAGTGTCCCTATCTGACCTCTCTGATCGTCGACCAGCCTCGTCATGGCGGTAAGCGCGACGAAGGCGGCTATCAGGAAGAAAAAGACGGGAAAAACCGTCGCTATGGCCGCCGTCTTTTTGACGACGGAGGCGAAGCTCCCTGCCGACGTCGACTTGTCTCTGTCGAAGAGATACCACTCGGGCTCGGTAAGCTTTTCAAGCGTGAATTTGAGACCTTCTATCTCCTCCGAGGCCTTCTCGAAGGCCTTGTCGGCGGCGACCCGCTCGGTGAGGTAGGCGTTATAGTCGTCGTTGAGATCGGAGACTGCCGAAAGATAGCTGTTTTCCTTTCTGGTTATGGCTCTGTCCTCGGCGTCAAGCGCCGACTTTTCGGTCTTTTCGTCGGCAAGCTCCGTCGCTCTCGCCTCGTGGATGGCCGAAAGCTCCGCCGCGGCCGCCTCGCTCTCTGCCATTATTGCCTCATACCGTTCCTGATAGTCGGGGACGTCCTTGTCGAGAGCCGCTATTTCGGCGGCAAAAGCCGCGATCTCCTTTTCCTTGTCGGCGACGGCGTTGTCGAAGGCGGTCGAGGCCTTCCTGACCTTCTTATTATAAGCGCTCAGCTTGCCGTTGAAGGCGTTTCGCTCGCTTTTGAGCGACTTGGAGGTCGCCTCGAGCGACGCGACCCGCTTTTTGAATTCCGCCTCGGCCTTTTTATAGCCCTCCTCGGCGGCGGCTTTCTTCTCCGAAATCTCGGTTTCGGCCGAAGCTATTCTCTCGGTGAGGCCGTCTCTGAACTCCTCGTATCTCGCTTCGATACGGGTCTTTGAGAGAGGCTTTATCTTCCCCTTGAAGGCCTCTACCGCGGCAAAATATCCGTCGGTCGTCGCGTTTTCCCGTTCGGCCGACTTTATTCTTATGAAAAGGTCGGTTTTAAGCTCC
>JAEEIO010000090.1 GCA_016281405.1 Clostridiales bacterium
GAGCATTTTATTGTGATTGAAAGTACCGAAGATGCCAAAGATGTGCACGCCGCAACCGCAAGATATTGACTTTAATGCTGCAAAGCGATCTATATATTGTGCTTCCGGCTTGATTTGACTGCTTGGCATATCTCCTAAGCGAAGGGTCGGACGTTCGATTCGTCTCAGGCGCGCCAGAAGGCGGCGGGAAACAAATTCCGCCGCTTTTCTTTTTCCGATTTTGCGAAACGCTTGAAATCGGCTGAAAAATGTGGTATAAATTATGATATGAAGAAAATCCGTAAAGGAGTTTTATAATGAAAAGGACAATCGTTTTAGCGCTCGCGTTCGTTTTGATTTTGGGCGTATTCTCGGGATGCGCCGGAAAAGAGCCGCCGGAGCCCGTCGTCGGAGAGCCCGAAAGCGTAAAGATCGGCATTTTCCTGCCTACCAAGGACGACGGTGATTGGAACCGCGCGGGAGACCTGATGAAAAACGGGCTGTCGGAGCTCGGATACTCGGTCGTCCTCGATTACGCGTCAAACGACGTCGATACGCAGATAACGCAGATAGTGAATATGCTTGATTCCGGCTGCGGCTATCTTATAATCGCCGCGATAGACTGCAATACTCTCGGGTACGTTCTTGACAGAGCCAAAGAAAAAAACGTTCCCGTCATAGCCTACGACAGAATGCTTATGAATTCGGACGCGGTATCCTATTACGTCGCGTTTGATCCATATATGATAGGCCGGAAACAGGGGGAGTATATCAGAGATAATCTGAACCTTGACGGTTCCGCCGGCCCGTATAATATCGAGATATTCACCGGAGACCCGGGCGACGAAAAAGCCGAAAGGATGTTTTCGGGCGCCATGGACGTGCTTAATTCCTATATAGACGAGGGCAAGCTTATCGTCCGTTCGGGTCAGACCGATTTTAAACAGGCCGCGACGGCGGCATGGGCTGTGGAAGCGGCGATGTCGAGAATGGACGCTGTCGTTTCCGCAAATTATTCCGACGGCACGACGCTTCACGCGGTACTGTGTTCAAGCGACTCTTGCGCGAAGGGCGTCGTAAACTCGCTTGAATATAATTACAGGGGCGCGTGGCCGATCATAACCGGCTCGGGGTGCGAAAAAGAAAACGTTAAATACATTATCGGCGGCAAGCAGTCGATGTCCTTCTTCTGCGACACGGGAGAGCTCGCTTCAAGAGCCGTGGAGATGATAAAGTCGCTTGTCAGGGGCGAAACCGTATTGGTAAACGACACGGAAAGATTTGACAACGGCAATCTTGTCGTCCCGTCGTATATATGCGAGCCCGTCTTCGTGGATATAGACAATTATTATGCGATACTCGTAGAATCCGGTTTTTATACCGAAGAAGAGCTGAATTGATCTTTCCCGAAGCGTCAATAAAGTCCGCCCCGTGGCGGACTTTATTTTACTATTGAATAATCGCCTGTTTTCGGTTATAATTAAAAATAGTTAAAAACGTCTTATTCATAATACGTTCCGGAGGTTTTCGAAATGGAAAAGAAAAGTCCCGTGATGATAATTCATCTTGTCCTTATGTTTATACTGCTCGCCTTCAACGCTTTCGCCGCGGCGGTCTTCATCGGCGGCTTCGGCCCGTCGCTCGCGGGTATAGACAGGCTCGAGGTGCTTATGCACGGCATCCTCAACCTCGTGATAATCGCGGGAATACTCTTCGGCCTCGTCTACCTGCTCGGAGGATACGGCAAAAAAGCGGCCTCCTACTATAAGGCCTTTTTATGTTCGCTCCTCGTGCTGACCGCGCTTTTGATCGCCGTCGACCTCGCCTTCTACAAGATTAACGCGCTTCTGATCGCCACCGTCGCGGCGCTTGCCGTCAAGGCCGTCGCGCTCGTTATCCTCGTTTTCAAAAAAGACCTCGGCGCGAAAAAAACGTGGATACTCTTCTTCGTCATTATCCTTGCCGACGCCGTCGAGGCGGTCTTGATGCTCCTTAGCGCCTCGCCCTCCATCCTCGTTTACAGAACGGTTTACGCCGTTTCGGGGCTCGTGCTGGACGGCACCGTAGGCCTTGCCGTCCGCGGCAAATACGCCGACAAGGCGAGCCGCGGCAGTAAATAAATAACACGCGCGGATTAAAAAGGAATCGATTATGGAAAAGAAAAACGGATATCCGCTTATCGACGTTTTCCGCGTCATAGCGGCGGTGCTTATCGTAGCGATCCATATTTCGCCGCTCGAGGGGCTTACCGAAACGGGCGACTTCGTGCTGACGCGCGTCGTCGCGCGCCTTGCCGTTCCCTTTTTCTTCATGACGAGCGGCTTTTTCCTCCTCCGTCCGCCCTTCGATTTCAAAAAGCTTTTGGGCTTCGTCAAGAGGACGGCGATAATTTATCTCATAGCGACCGTCATTTATATCCCCGTCAACATCTACGACGGCTATTTCACCCGCCACACCGTTTTGGGCTATATCAAGGATATTCTTTTCGACGGGACCTTCTATCATCTGTGGTATCTGCCCGCCGCGATAATGGGCGCCGTCATAGCGTGGCTGCTGCTCCGATACGCGGGTAAGATCGCCGCCGTCGCCGTTTCGGCCGTTTTGTATATCGTCGGCGTTTTCGGCGACAGCTGGTTCGGGCTTATAAAGGGAAGCTTTATAGAACCGGTATATAAGTTTATTTTCATCTTTACCGACCACACCCGCTGCGGCCTCTTTTTCGCGCCGCTCTTCTTCGTCCTCGGCGCGCTTTTGTTCACGAGGAAGAAGACCGCGCCGTTAAGAGACGGACTGCTGCTTGCCGTCTCTCTCGCGGCCCTCACGGCCGAGGCGCTTTTGGTTAAAAATCTCGGCTTTATCCGCCACGACAGCATGTATTTCGCCCTCGTCCCCGCCTCGCTCTTCCTCTTCTCGCTGCTTTCGTCCTTCAGGGGAGAGCGGAAAAAGTCCTTGGCGACGGTCGCGGCGGCGACGTATATTATCCACCCGATGATGATAATCGCCGTGCGTTTCGCGGCAAAGATTATAAGCCCGCTGAAGATTTTGGTCGACTCCCGGCTTTTGCTCTTTATCGTCGTAACGGTGATTTCGCTTGCCGTTTCCTTCCTCTTCGCCTTCGTTTTGGGAAAGATAAAGAAAAAAGTCAGATAATATTAAAACCCGCCTCACGGCGGGTTTTATTTTTCTTTATTTTTTCTTTCCGACCTTCGCGAAAAGCTTGAATACAAGCGGATAAACGCCAAGCGCCACGAAGCACATCGCGAAATATCTCACGGCGTCCAAAAACGGGACGCGTATCTCCGCGATGGCTTTGAGCATATCGATAAGCCACGCGAAGAAGGGGTTTTCGAGGGTGACGTCCATTTTAATCATTCCTTAAGTCGTTATATAACCGTAAAACGGTGTAACGGTCTTTGAGTTCGGGGGCGAACTTCACGGCGTCTTTCACCTTTTCGGGTGGGTACGTGGCCTCGAACCGCTCGGGGTAAAGTCCGACGCTCGCAAGCATGACCGATATTTCGGCGCTTGACGGCGGCTCGGAAAGGACGGCCTTTATCACGTCCCATTTTTCGCGGTAGACGCCGTAGGGCGGCCTGTATGCGGCCTTTTTGTGAAGCGCCGAAACGCCCTTCGCGCCGCTTCCGAATACGCGGTCAAGTTCTTTTTCAAAAGCGGCTTCGTCAGCCTCTTTTTCGGAGAAGTCGGGTGTCTCGTTAAGCAGCTTTTCACGGAGCTTCTCCGTTATCACCGTCGAATAGGCGACGTCGACGCCGTGGAGTAAATAGGGTTCGTTTTTGAGAAGTCCCGTCACCTCGAAGAAGTGGGAGAGGTGATGCTCGCTCCCCGAAGCGGGACGCGAATTGCCCGCGTAGGCCATCGCCACGCCGACCCCCGCGAGCGCCTCGGTTAGAGCGCAGACCGCGTCGCCGTCGCGCTTCATTAGCGCGGGGCCGAGGTCGCGGACTTTCAGAAGCATCTCATACGTCATATCATAAATCTCAGGGCAGAGGTATTCGCCGTTCACGACGGCCGAAAGCCGCCAGTCGCAAAGGCAGGAGTATTTGCCTATAATGTCGCCGTAGCCCGCGCGTATCATGTCGAGCGGCGCGTTTTTGAGTATCTCTGCGTCGCCGATGATCGCGACGGGGACGTGGGTCTGGTAGGTGACCTTCATGCCGCCCTCTATCATGGCGGCGCCCGCCGAGGCGTAGCCGTCCATCGACGGCGCCGTGGCGACTATGAAATAGGGGAGACCCTTTTTGAAGCTTACGAATTTACAAAGGTCCTGAATTACGCCCGACCCTACGCCGACTATTAAATCCGCGCCCTTGAAAAGCGCCTCTTCGAGACGCTTTACCGCGTATTCGTCAGGCACCAAAAGTCCCTCGTCCTGATAGACGAGGGTATTTTTGATTTTATCGCCGAGCGCTTCGGCCGCGGCGACGCCGCCCGCCGCGTAAGTATTCTTGTCTGCGACGAGCAGTATGTTTTCATAACCTGCGGCAAGCCCCGCAAGCTCCTTTATCGCGCCGCTTTTTATGATTATTTTTTCAATATCGCAGGAGTGGACCCTGCCGCAAATACATTTTTCGCCGTTTTTTATCATTTCGCGGCCTCCGTGAGACAGGGAATTATCTCGCCCGCGTCGCCGAGAATAAAGTCGGGCAAAACGTCGCTTTTCGCGGCGTCCTCCCTCGAGGTCTCGCCCGAGAGGACGAGCACCGAAACGGCGCCCGCGTTAACGCCGCTTTTTACGTCGGTGTAAAGCCTGTCGCCAACGACCGCAGTCCTCGTAAGCGGCGCGCCGCCCCTTTCTGCGGCAAGTATTATCATTTCGGGCTCGGGCTTGCCGATTATCACGGGGCGCCTTTTCACGGCGTTGTAAATCATATCGATAAAGCTCCCGCAGTCGGGCACCGAGCCGTATTCGGTCGGACAGACCATGTCGGGATGTGTGGCGATATAGGGGATGTCGGGTTTCGTCGCAAGCAGTCGGCAGACGTCGTCGAGCTTTTTGAAGGTAAGCTCGGTGTCAAAGCCGAGGACGACGGCGTCGGCCTCGTCGGCCTCCTCCGCGACGGTAAGCCCCGACTTTGTAAATTCGCTTTTCAAAGACTCCGTCCCCATAACGAAAAACTTTTTTTCGGATAAGTTTTCCCGCAAGTATTTCGCCGTCGCCTGCGCCGAGGTGACGAATTCGTCCTCTGCGGCGGCGATGCCGAGCCGCGCCAGCTTTTTGACGTAATCGGACGCGCCTTTCGAAGAATTATTCGTTATATAGAGATAATTCCTCCCGCTTTCGCGTATGGCGCGTAAAAGCTCTTTGGTAAACGGAAAGAGCTTTTCGCCGAGATATAGCGTGCCGTCCATATCGAAAAGGAAAAGCGAGATATCGGAAAGTGATTTCATATTATTTCTTAAACGTCCCGAAGAGGCCTCTTATCAGCTGACGGCCTATTTCGCGGCCCATCGAGCTGACGGTGGAGCTGACGGCCTTGCCGACGACCGAGGACGACTTTTTCCTGGTCGTCTTTTTGGCCGACGTCGACCTCGAGGTCGTTTTCGCGGCGGCTTTAGCCTCTTTCTCGGCCTGCTTTCTCTCCTCCTCGGCCTGCCTCTCGGCCGCCTTTTCCGCCTCTTCACGGGCGGCGGCGAGCATTTCGTAGGCCGACTCGCGGTCTAACGGCTTGTCGTATTTCACCGAAAGCGGGCTCGCCTTGACGACCGACTCTATAACGCCGTCGGCCACGGCGTTCATCGAGCTTCGGGGCGGCAGTATTCCCGCCTTTTCGACGACGGTCGGCACGCCCTTCGGGTCAAGGACGGAGACGAGCGCCTCGCCGACGGCAAGCTCCTGAAGCGTTCTCTCGGTGTCGAAGGCGGGGTTCGATCTGAAGGATCTCGCGGCGTATCTCACGGCGCGCTGTTCGTTCGGGGTGTAGGCGCGAAGCGCGTGCTGGACGCGGTTTCCGAGCTGTCCGAGCACCGACTCGGGCACGTCGGACGGATTTTGCGTTATGAACCAGACGCTCACGCCCTTCGAGCGGATGAGTCTCACGACCTGCTCGACCTTTTCCAGAAGCGCCTTGGGGGCGTCGTTGAAAAGAAGGTGAGCCTCGTCGAAGAAGAAGGCGATTTTCGGCTTTTCAAGGTCGCCCGCCTCGGGCAAGAACTCGTAAAGCTCGGAGAGCATCCAGAGAAGGAAGGTGCTGTAAAGAAGCGGATGCTGGAAAAGCTCGCTGCACTCGAGAATGTTCATAATGCCGCGGCCGTCGTTTTCGTCCCAGCGGAACCAGTCGCGGATGTCGAGCATCGGCTCGCCGAAGAAAATATCGCCGCCCGCGTCCTCGAGGGAAAGGAGGGCGCGCTGAATGGCGCCTATCGACTGTGGCAAGACGTTGCCGTATTTCAGCCTGTATTCGTCGGCGTTGTCACCGACGTGCTGGACCATACTGCGTAGGTCTTTAAGGTCTAAAAGCAAAAGCCCCTTGTCGTCGGCTATGCGGAAGACTATGCGAAGCACGCCGCACTGCACGTCGCTTAAGGCCAGAAGACGGCCGAGAAGCTCGGGACCCATGTCGGATATGGTCGTCCTCACGGGGTGGCCTTTTTTGCCGTAGACGTCGAAAAAGCGGACGGGGTAGGGGGTGTAGGTGAAGTTTTCGATATGCATATTGTCTATGCTTCGCCTGATATGCTTGTTTTCGGCGCCCGCCTCGCACATACCCGAGAGGTCGCCCTTGATGTCGGCCAGAAAGACGGGGACGCCCATATCTGAAAACGATTCGGCTATGACCTTCAGGGTGACGGTCTTGCCGGTGCCGGTCGCGCCGGCTATGAGGCCGTGGCGGTTAGCCATCGACGGCTCGAGATAAACTCTGTTTTCGCCCGTGGCGAGCCATATTTTCTTTTCGTCCGAAAGATACATAAAACACCCTCCGAAAAGGCGCCGTGGCGCCGTATTTATTATATACAATTATACTTTCCCCGCCGCGAAATGTCAAGAAATAGTGAAAAACGCCTCGCTTATGCGAGGCGTTTTTTTCTATACTCAAAATTATAAAAAATCCACCTTAATTATCGGCGACAAATTCCGCGGCGGACGCCGCGAAAATAAAAAATAAAAATTTTTTCAGAATAATTGAAACTTTTGAACAAAAAAGTCGTTTATATAATTGAAAGGAGTTGGTGCGGATGAAAAAACCGATCATCAAAACGATTTGTCTCTTGATGTCCCTTTGTCTCTTGATGAGTATGTCTCTATCGGCAAGTGTAACGGCGGCGGCCCTTTCCGACGTTATGACCGATACCGACGCAAATGAAGAAAACCGGCAAATACTGACCTCGCAAAATGATCTAATCCCCAATCTACTCCCGAACGGTCTGCGGTCAGACAGGGTTTACAGAATCAGAGCGGTGCACGCTGAACTATATTTGACCGTTTCGGGCGGAACCGACGCAAACCTTACCAATATCGATTTTGAAAGCAAGTCAACGAACGGTTATCAGCTTTTCAAGCTCGATTACGACTCGACCAACGACGTTTATTATATCAGAGCGATTTTAAGCTCCAACGGCAAAAATCGCTTGGTCGACGTTCACAGCACTTCGGCAAATCCCCCCGCGAACGGTAAAAACGTTCACCTTTACGCCGCGGGCGATTATAATTCGAGCGTGTGGAAAATAAGTAATTCCGAAGTCCCCTATGACGATCTAAGCACAGGTTTGAGATATCCGACTTTTTATATCAAGCTGAATTATAATACTAATCTTTCTCTTACTCCGGCCGGCGGCGGAACGACAAGCGGCACAAACGCGTCGGTCGCGACATTTTCCACTTCAAATAATTATCAAAGGTTTATATTTGAAGAAGAAAATAATTATAATCAGCCGATAAACGACGGCGTTTACCGTATTAAATCAAAATATGATAATACGCTTTATCTTAACGCCGCAGCCAATTCCAATCTTTCGAACGTCACCGCTGCGACGCTTGCGACAGGCAATAACCAGTTATTCAGAATAGAATACGACTATCAAAACGGCGTATACTATATAAGGTCGATGTTAAGCAGCTACGGTACAAACCGCCTGCTTGACGTCAACAGCACCAATGCAAGCCCGCCTGCAAACGGCAGAAACGTTCATCTGTATACCAAAGATATGGATATCTCCTGTATGTGGATTTTGGAGCAAAGCAACGACGGTAGTTATAGGATATTGCTCAATTACAATACCGACCTTGCTTTGACTTTGCGGACGAGCGATAACAACGTTCAGGTAAACACCTATAAGGGAACTGCCAATCAGGGGTGGATACTTGAATATCAGGAATACCCGATTCCTTCGTCAATAACGATTGCCAAGTCCTCAACATATAGTGATTTCGGCTTAACGGGCGGCAGTTGGAGCAGTTCGAACACGCAGGTCGCAACGGTAAACAGCAGCGGCGCCGTCACGGGAGTAAACGTCGGCAAAGCGATAATAACCTATACAAACGGCAGCACGGTCTACCGTTGCCGCGTTTCCGTCGAAGAATGCGGAGACAGGAGCTTTTACGATTTTATTGGTTATCCTAAAATAGACTATAGATGCCTTTCATATGCATGTAAAACATATGAACTTGATGCCCCCAATCATTCTGAAACCGTTAATAGTATTTTCCTTGACAATAATAGTATAACCATAAACGGCATTACGGGCAATTACAGTTTTTTTTGGCAGAAATATTTAGAGGGCAAATTAACTAAAGATCAATTCCTTAATGCACTTGGGCAGGGTGTCGTTTCTTGTTATCTTACGCGTTATTATACCTATGCCGGTCTTTTTGATTATTCTGTTCGTGGAGATACGTATTCGCAGCCAACTGGTGCTAGTAGTGTCGTAATGAGAATTACTGATCCATATATACTTACTTATAATCCTAATAGCGGAACAGCATTAGACCTAGATTATGATTTCCATTTTTGGGTGTTATCAGACCAAGGCAATTGGCTAAATAAGCATGGTATGTCCACGCCATTAGAAAATGAAATGACAAATATCATTATTCCTGAAAATATGGAAATGACAGGATGGACAATTGTTGATGGATTATACTATAATAGTTATTGTTTATATTTTTATGTGCCATCATAATCTTTGATAATTCTAAAACTATAACTATTTTGGAGGAGAAAAAATGAAAAAGAAGAATATAGCTATTATAACCATTGTAACGGTGATTGTTCTTTTAATATCATTGGTCAGCGTTTTTTGCGTTTCTTTCGGAAACATTTTATCATATAAGCAAAAATACAATTATAATTTGGACTTTGACGGTATTTTGCACTTTGACGGAACGGTCGGCGAATTGCTTGAATTCAGCAAAGATAAAACCGTAAAAGATGATATTGTCAATACCGTCACCTTTAAAGACCTGTATGATTCATTCGGTCTTTTCGGCGGAAGTGCAATTTCATTTGTCTTGCCGAGAATGAATTCGGCTCCAACCCCGAATTATTGGCACATAATGCTCTGTGAAACCAATGACTTTTTGAAAGAAAATCAATTCGGTGAGCTTTATACAGTTTTTAAGCTCGACAGCGGCGCTTACGTTTATGTAATAATGAGC
>JAEEIO010000091.1 GCA_016281405.1 Clostridiales bacterium
AAATACAGAAACAAATAACGCCTTACGGAAAGGATTGATTACCGATGCTTTGTGAATATACCGCAAAAGGCAAAACGATAGACGATGCCGTCGCCAACGGACTTGAAAAATTAGGTCTCGAGCGCGACGACGTTTCGATAGAGGTTTTAGAGACCCCCGAAAAAGGCTTTTTAGGCATAGGCGCGACCCCCGCCGTAGTCAAAATAACCTACGACGGCGTGGCCCCCGTTATCGAGGACGCCGCGCCCGCCGAGGTCGAGGACAAGAAGGCCGCCAAAGCTGCCGAAAAGGCTGCCAAGGCCGCCGAGAAGGCCGCCGAGAAAGCGGCTAAAACGGCCGAAAAACAGAAAAAGGCCGCCAAAAAGGGCGAGGCCGCGGGTCTTCCCGAAAACAGCGTCGAGTTCGTGACCGAAATGATACGCCTCATGGGCTACGACGACGTCACCGTCGATTCGACGGTCGACGAAAACGGCCTCTCGATAACCCTCGGCGGCGAAAACGCCGGCTCCCTCATCGGCCACAGGGGCGAGACCTTAAACGCCATGCAGTATCTCGTCAGCCTCTTCGAGAACAGAAGCTCCGAGGACTACGAACGTGTCAATTTCGATATTCTCGGTTACCGCGAGAAGAGAAAGGCCACCCTTGAAAAGCTTGCGAGAAGGATGGCTGTTCAGGCCGTCAAGACCAGAAGAAACGTCTACCTCGACCCTATGCCCAACTACGAGAGAAAGATAATCCACTCGAGCCTTCAGGATTTCGTCGGCGTCAACACCTACTCGACGGGAAGCGAGCCCAACCGCAAGGTCGTCATAGCCTATAACGGCGAACGCCGCGACAATAAAGGCGGAAACCGCGGCCCGCGCCGCCGCTTCCAAAACGGCGGATACAGTAACTCGGGCTTTGCCGAAGACAAGCCCGAAGAAAAAGCCGAAACCAACAGCGAAGAATAAAAAAAATCCCCCGCTCACGCGGGGGATTTTTATATCTGTTATTATTTTTTTTCGCCCTCGGAGGTTATCTCGTCGAGGGACTTGGCGGCGACGTGCTTTATGGGCTTCCACGTCACCTTTTTGAAGAGCGCGACGAAGACTATCGGGATATAGCTTATCATAAAGAGCGGGAAGGTGAAAAGATAGAGAATCTTTTTCGCCGTGCCGCAGTGGATGTTCTTCCACTCGGTTATAAGCGTTATGCCTCCGATCAGAAGCGCGCAAAGCGACATGCTGACGAGCGAGAATATGAGCGGCAGGAAGGAGTTAAGCACTCCGTCTCCCGCGATAAGTCCGTAGACGACGGCGACGATATTGACTATCGTGCCGATTATGGTGAGTATCATGGCGGGAGTGATATTCATTATGATATCGTAGCAGGAGAAGCCGCCTTTGCCGAAAAAGCCCTTTATAAGCTTGCCCGTGTAGTGACGGAGCACCTGCATATATCCCTTGCCCCAGCGGATGCGCTGATTCCACGAGGTCCTGAAGTCGATAGGCTGCTCGTCGTAGAGTTCGGCGTCCTTTGCGTAGCCTATCTTGTTGCCCTCCGCCATAAAGTCGGCCGAGAACTGAACGTCCTCTATGAGCAGATGATAGGGCCAGCCGTTTTTATCTTCTATCGTCGTTTTGTCGAAAAGGAAGCCCGTGCCCGAAACGGTGCAGCTTATGCCGAGCTTGTGGCGGGGATGCTGGAGGTATCTGGACTCGCGGAGATACCACAGTCCGTTGCTGTAGCTTATCCAGCTGTCGCCGAAATTCTTGGTGTTTCTGTAGCTTGTGACGACCTTGTAGCCCGCGGCGTAGACCTTGTTGATCTCTTTAACGAAGGTGGGCTCCAGGACGTTATCGGCGTCGAAGACCATAAAGGCATCGAAGGTCTTATCGAGACCTTCTTCGTAAAGGTGTTTTATGAGGAAATCGAGCGCGTAGCCCTTGCCTATTTCCTCTTTATTCTGCCTTTCGTAGACGTTGGCGCCCTTTTCGCGGCATATCTCGGCCGTGCGGTCGGTGCAGTTGTCGGCCACGACGTAGACGTTTATATTTTCGGAAGGATAATCCTGATTTTTGATGCTGTCCAAAAGATTGCCTATGACGGCCTCCTCGTTCCGCGCGGCTATGAGCACGGCGTAGCGGCGGGGGTCGGCCTCGGGATAGACTTTATCCTTCTTCAGTATCGAAACGAAAATATAGACGAACTGATATGAATACAGCACGGTAAAAAGCGCGCCGATCACTATGCTGAAGACGGTAAAAAAGGTCAAATAATATCGCCTCTCATAAATCTTGTTCTGAACGTATAGTTATTTTACCACAGTTTTTCCGTTTTGTCTACAAAAATATAAAAAATTGTATTTACGAAATAAGACAATAGCGGTTCCCCGCCCCTTTTCGGCGGCGTAAAATCAAAAAACTCTTGAAAAACGCGTCGGCGGAGTATATAATATTATAATAAATGCTATAAAGGAAATGATTTCATTGTATACTCTCGCGCCATCGATACTGACGGCCGACTTCGCCAACCTTCAAAGCGAGATCGAAAAGCTTAAGGCGGGCGGCGTCGACTTTCTTCACGTCGACGTCATGGACGGTCAGTTCGTCCCCAATATCTCGATAGGCATCCCCGTGGTGAAGGCTCTTCGCCGCATAACCGATATGACCCTCGACGTTCATCTTATGATCGACCGCCCCGAAAGATACGTAAAAGCTTTCGCCGACGCGGGAAGCGACTATCTGACCATACACTGCGAGGCGACAAAAGATCCCGCCGCCGTCGTCCGTCAGATCAAGGAGCTCGGCGTAAAGGCGGCGGTCTCGGTGAAACCCGCGACGCCCGTCGAGACGGTCTTTCCCTACCTCGATCTGCTCGACATGGTGCTTATCATGTCGGTCGAGCCGGGATTCGGCGGACAGTCGTTTATCGAGAGCTGTTTCGACAAGATAGCGCCTCTTAAAAAGGAAATAAAAAGAAGAAAACTCGGCACTCTCATCGAGATCGACGGCGGCGTCAAGAAAGACAACGTAAAGCGCATCGTCGACGAGGGGTGCGACGTGGTGGTCGTCGGCAGCGCCATTTTCAACGGCGACCCGACCGAGCTCGCAAAGGAATTCAAAAAGCTTGCATAAATAACGGAGGAAAAAAGTATGGTAAACGCAGACGTTTCCGCAAAATTCGTTAAAGAGGGCCTCACTTTCGACGACGTGCTCCTTATACCCGCCGAGTCCGAGGTCATAGCCCGCGACGTTAACGTCGAGACCCATCTGACGGCCAAAATAAAACTCAATATTCCGCTCATGTCGGCCGCGATGGACACCGTCACCGAGTCCAAAATGGCTATTGCCATGGCGAGAGAGGGCGGCATAGGCATCATCCACAAGAACCTCGGTCTCAAGCGTCAGCTCGAAGAGGTCGACAAGGTCAAAAGAAGCGAAAACGGCGTAATAGTCAACCCCTTCTATCTCTCGAAGGATCACACCGTCGCCGACGCCAACGAGCTTATGGGCAAATATAAAATTTCCGGCGTGCCGATATGCGAGGGCACAAAGCTCGTCGGCATTCTCACCAACCGCGATATGCGCTTTTTGACCGACTACAGCATCCGCATCGGCGAGGTCATGACGAAGGACAACCTCATCACCGCGCCCGTCGGCACGACGCTCGAACAGGCTAAAGAAATCCTTTCGCGTCACCGCATAGA
>JAEEIO010000092.1 GCA_016281405.1 Clostridiales bacterium
AATAAACAACGTGACGGGCAAGTTCGCCGCGAGCGACATAAAGGCGCTTTTTCAGAAGAAAAACCTCGGGAACGGCGTTAAAATAGACTATCTCGACGACGGCATCGTTATAGATATGTTCATAGTCGTCGGGTTCGGCGTAAGCATCCCCGACGTGGCGAAAGAGCTTCAAGAGACCGTCAAGCAGTCGGTAAACACTATGACGGGGCTCAACGTCCTTTCGGTAAACGTCAACGTCGTGGGCGTTTCGAACATCAAGGACGCAAGATTCAAGAAAGAGCAGTAAAGAAAGTAAAAATCCTCCGCCGACGCGGAGGATTTTTTATTTTTGAATATACGGCGTTATTTTCAGCTCGGCGTGGCGGGGCGGGAGGTCTGCGAGGGTCAGGGCGCGAAGCTCGCCCGCCGCAAGCTCGTAGTCAAAGACCTCTTTTTGGAAGCCTTCGAGTTTTTTGCCGTCCGCGGGCTTGGTCACGACGGTCTCTCCCCTTTTCGAGGCGGCGCGGAGTATTTCGGCGCCCTTTTTGTTAAGAGCAAGCGCCTTTATATAGGGCGGCGCGGGCTCGGGCGAGAGCCCCGGACGTCCGAGAAAGGCGTTAAGGGCGGCTCTGGTTATGCGGCTTTCGGTATAGCGTTTCGAGGCGGCGCCTCCTATGAGCGAGACGAAGGAGTCGGCCGTCGCGGCGCTTTTACAGAGGGCATACTGCAGTCCCTCGCTTATTTCGCATATCCCCGAAAGGCTTTCGGGCGGCGTCGTTCTGAAAAAGTGGATTATTGTTACCGCCGCGCGCTCAACGTCGCTGACGGCGTTCCCTTCCCTCGCGGCAAGCAGGCGGGAGTATGAGAAGGGCGGCATAAAGCGGGCGACGTCGGCGTTATTTCTTATATAAGAAGAGGACGCCTCGGTCTCGGAGACGGTGGCGCGTCCCGCCGTCCTGAGGAACGGGCGGACGGTTATATCGGGGGCGTATTTTTTTACGGCCTTTATATATTCGCAGGCCAAAATGTCGTTTCCGTTTTGAAAAACGGGGACGAGGTCTTCGTATCCCGCCGAAATAAGCGCCTTTTCCCTCGCGGCGGCGTAGCCGAGACCGCTTTCGGTCAGGGTTTTACGCAAGGAGACCGTCTTTTTTTCGGCGGCGACGGCAGACTCAAGCGTTTTGATATCGCCGCACCCGGAGCCGAAAAAGAGGGCGTCTATGCCGACGGCGGAAAGAAGCCTCACGCCCGCGGCGGCAAACCGCTCGGCCGACTGCGACGAGAAAAAGGACGGAAGCTCTATAACGAGGTCGGCGCCCGCGTCCAAAGCGGCGGCGGCGCGAACGTTTTTCGACAGATAGGAAGGAAGTCCCCTTTCGGTCATATTGCCGGAAAGGCATATCACGACGGCGTCGCTTTCCTTTTTGGCGGCGTCTATGAGTTTTTTATGGCCGTTATGGAGGGGGTCAAGCTCGGCGATTATGCCGCTTATCATATCTTTTCACCACGGCTTTGACGAATTTTTGACAAATATCTTGAAATGGCGGTTTTTTGGGAGTATAATATACATATTGTGCGCGCTTTTTTAAGCCGTCATATATGATTATATATTATTTCATTATTTTTATCAACTTTTTTTCGGAGGAAACATTTATGAAAATACTCGTTATCAACGCCGGCAGCTCGTCTCTCAAGTATCAGCTTATCGATATGGAAAACTAGAGCGTCCTGGCCAAGGGCCTTTGCGAAAGGATCGGCATCGCGGGAAACATCGTCCATAAGCTCGGCGACGGCACCGCCATAAAAGAGGACTGCCCCTTCCCCACCCATACCGAGGCCTTTGAAAAGGCTATCGCCATGAGAACCGACAAGAAGATAGGCGTTATAAAGAGCGTCGCCGAAATAGGCGCGGTCGGACACCGCATAGTCCAGGGCGCCGAGCTTTACTCGGAGAGCGTTTTAGTCACCGACGAGGTCATCGACAACATCGACAAGATCGCTTATCTCGCGCCGCTTCACAACAAGGCCCACTGCCTCGGCCTCCGCGCCTGCAAAAAGGTGCTCGGAGACAAGGTCCCGCAGGTCGTCGTCTTCGACACCGCCTTCCACCAGACCATGCCTCCTAAGGCCTATATGTTCGGCGTTCCCTACGAGTATTACGAGAAATATCACATCCGCCGCTACGGCTTCCACGGAACTTCGCACAAGTTCGTCGCCAACCGCTGCGCCGAGCTTATGGGTAAGGACATAAAAGACCTTAAGATCGTCACCTGCCATCTCGGAAACGGCGCGTCCATCTGCGCCGTAAAGGGCGGCAAGTGCATAGATACCTCGATGGGCCTCACCCCCCTCGGCGGTATCATAATGGGCACCCGCTCGGGTTCGCTCGATCCCAGCGTCGTCACCTACATAGCCGAAAAAGAGGGCCTCGGCCCGCAGGAAATGAGCGAATATCTCAATAAGAAGTGCGGCTACCTCGGTCTTTCGGGCATTTCGTCCGACTCCAGAGACCTCTGCGACGCCCGCGACGAGGGCAACGAAAGAGCGATTCTCACTCTCGAGTGCCAGTATTATCAGATAACCAAGTATATAGGCGCCTACGCCGCCGCCATGGGCGGGCTTGACGCCATAGTCTTCACGGCGGGCATCGGCGAAAACGACACCGAGCTCCGCGTGGCGACCGTCGAGGGACTCGGTTTCCTCGGCGTGAAGGTCAGCAGAGCGGTCAACTCGGTCTCCAACAGAAAAGAAGCCGAGATCTCGACGCCCGACTCGAAGGTCAAGGTCTACCTCATCCCCACCAACGAGGAACTCGCCATCGCGAGAGATACGCTTCGTATCGTTTCCAAACTGTAAACTGTAAACTGAAAAATCCCGCCTTGAGGCGGGATTTTTTGTTTGCGGATTTAGAAATTCTGCGGCGCGAGGATGGTTTTCTTGAAATAGGGTATTCTCATCAAAATCACGACCACGACGAGCGTGATGGCGAGTTCCGGGAGCATATAAAAGCCGTTGTAGCAGACCGAATAAAGCAGCGGTCTGTTCTGAAAGACGGCGCCGAAAAGCTCCCACTGCTCGAGGTTTTTGAATATGACGTAGCCCGAAATGAGGTGTGAGACAAATCTCGCGACGAGCGCCAAGGTTATGCCGATATAGGCGCCGCCCTCGCCGTGTTTTCTGAACAGTCCCGCTATGCCGAGGACGGTATAGGCGAGGATATAATCGAAAAAGATACAGCCTATAAGCATCCACGGCGTGAGTCCCCAGCCGAGTAAGCCGTCGAGGGTGATGCCGAGCATCAGTTGAAAGAGCGAATAGACGAAGGAGGAGAGCAGGCCGCTTTTAAGGCCGTGCCTTATGGCTATAACGCATATCGGGAGCATGCTGATAAGCGTGACCGAGCCGCCGAGCGGCATTTTGATGATTTTTACGAGTGAGAGAGCCGTCGCGAGAGCGACGAGCACGGCGCATTCTACCAGAACGCGGACTTTTTTGGATTTCATTTTTACTACATCTCCAAGTTAAAATAGTATAAAAAAACGCAGCCGGCATACCGACTGCATAAGCTCGTTGACAGCGCTTCCTACGACGGCATTATCCGTATCAGGTCAAGGGTCCCGGACGCGCGCGTCCGATCTCAGCTTTACGCTCCCCTGCGGCCGTATTTTTTTATCTTTTACAATTATAGTCTTTTTTCGAGTTTTGTCAAGACGTTTTTGAAATATTCGGGGAGCTCCGACGTAAACTCCATTTTTTCGCCCGTGACGGGGTGAGTGAAGCCCAGGCGCGCGGCGTGAAGGCACTGGCCTTCGAGGCCCTCGAAGAGGGCCGAACGGCCGCCGTAGACGTCGTCCCCTAAGAGGGGATGGCCGATATGGGCGAGGTGGACGCGGATCTGGTGGGTGCGGCCGGTATAGAGGCGGCAGACGACGCGCGCCGCCCCCGGATAACGCGCCGTAACGGTGACGTCGGTGCGGGCTTCCTTGGAGTTTTTGTCGGTGACCGCCATTTTTTTGCGGTCTTTGGGATCCCTTCCTATCGGGAAGTCGAGGGTGAAATTATCCTCCTTCGGCGCGCCGAGGCAGATCGCCTCGTAGGCGCGGTCGAAGCTGTGGCCCGCGATCTGCTCTGCAAGGCCTCTGTGGGCGGCGTCGGTCTTGGCGACCATTAAAAGACCGCTCGTCATTTTGTCTATGCGGTGGACGATGCCCGGGCGCAAAACGCCGTTTATGCCCGAAAGACGGTCGCCGCAGTGGTAAAGCAGGGCGTTTACGAGCGTGCCCGTGTAGTTGCCGGGCGCCGGGTGGACGACCATGCCCTTCGGCTTATTGACGACGAGAAGGTCGTCGTCCTCGTAGACTATATCGAGCGGGATGTTTTCGGGTTTGGTGTCGGGGACGCGGGCGTCGGGCCAGGTGAAGGAGACCTCGTCGCCCGTATAGAGTTTAAGACTTTTTGCGGCGGGCTTTCCGTTTACCGTCACTCCGCCCGACTTGAAACAGTCCTGGATGAAGTTTCTCGAAAGCTCGGGAAAGGCAGAGACGAGATATTTGTCGGCGCGAAGGCCATCGCAGTCGGCGACGGCAAATATGCAGTTCACGGCGTTTCCCCCTTTCAAGAGAATAAGCCGAGGAGTTCCCCGGCTTTTATTTTTTCTTGTCGAAAATATTTTTGTCGATAAAAAGCATCATAACGACGAGCAGTATCGAGCAGACGGTTATAAAGCTGTCGGCGACGTTGAAGACGGCGAAGTCTATGAAAAGCGCCTTGAAATAGTCGACGACGTGCCCCGAAACGATGCGTTCGAGCATATTCGAAAATCCGCCGCCGAATATCATGCCGACGACGACAAGCTGTCTGACGTTTGCGAAAAATCCGAAGAGGACGAGGCAAAGCAAAAACAAAAGCAAAAGCGCCGTCACGACGGTAAGGGCCGCCGTCGAGTCGGAAAACATACCGAAACTCGCGCCCGTGTTCTCGCAGTAGCTTAACTCCGCAAAGCCGGGAACGGTCCACGCCGTGCCGACGGGGGCGAGATATTTGACGGCGAAAAACCGCGCGGCCTGCGCCAAAGCGGTCACGCCCGCCGCGGCTATGAGAAACGGCAAAAGACGGCGGAAAACCGTCTTTGCCGTCAGTCTGTTTCGGCTCATTTCTTTTTCTTCTTGACCACGAAGGACATAAGTCCCTTGTCGTCGTCCGACTCGTCGTTCGAGAAATCGAAGACGTCCGAAAGGCCGCTCTTGCTCTTATTGGACGAGGGGGCGTGCCCCAGCAGAAAATCGTCGGTGTCGTCGGTGACGGTCTTTTCGGGATATTTCGGCTCCGCGGGCTCTTTCCTGCCGCCGAAGAAGAAATCGTCCTCCTCGGGTTCGGCCTCGGGGGCGGCGGGCGCTTCGGGAGCGGCCCCGAAAGCTTCCGCTTCGGGTTCCGCTTCGGTCTCGGGTTCGGGTTCGTATTCGGAGACGGTGAGCTGTTCCTCGGCATCCTCGGGGACGGGCTCGCGGGCAGGCTCGGGCTCGGCCGCGGCGACGGGGGTGACGTGAGGCGCCTCTTCGGGCTCCTCGTAGCTCGGGATCGCCATTATATTGGTAAGGTGGTCTTTATAAAGCTCCTGTATGCGCTGTTTGAAATCGGAGACCTCTTTTTTGACGGCCGCGAGATGCTTTTTCTGCGCCTCTATCTCTTTGTTTACGGCCGCTATCTCTTTTTCGGCGTTTTCGTGGGCGAGTTTTTTCTGCGCCTCGGCCTCGGCGGTGCTCTCCTCGAGCATCTTGAGCGCCCGGCTCTTGGCCTCCTCGACGATATTGGCCGCGTTTATGGCGGCGGCGCTCTTTTCGCTCTGCGCCGACAAAAGCGCCTCGGAAATGAGCGACTCCTTGTTTCTGTAGCCCTCGACTTTGTCGACGACTATCTTGAGTTTCTTGCGAAGCTCCTCGTTTTCTTTGTAAAGCGCGGTGTATTCGGCCGAAAGCTTGTTGACGAAGTCCTCGACTTCGGTTATCTTGTAGCCTCCGACTACGCTTCTTTCAAAACTTATTTCTTCAAGGTCGGCAGGTGTGAACATTTTTTACGTCTCCTCGGATTTATTTGTATTTTTTGATAAGATAGCTTATCCTGTCTTTTTTGCCGCGCGGCTCGGCGTAATCCACTTTGAACTTGCCCGCGCCCTTCACGGTGAAGACCGCGCCCTCGGCAAGCTCTTTTTCGCGTTTCAATACCGGTTTTCCGTCTGCGATAAGCGCGCCCGAGTCTATCAGTTCTGCGGCCCTGTCGCGGGAAAGCTTAAGAAGCGACGCCAAAACGGCGTCGGCCCTTTTTGAAGAGGCCGAAAACGATATATCCTCGAATTCGGGGGCGGGCAGCAATACCCGCTCGGGACGTTCTCTTCTGAGCGTCACCGAAACGCCGCCGACGGAGGAAAGCTCCGCCAGCACGAGCTCGGCCGCCGTGTCGGTAAGGAAGATATATGCCGTCCCGGAAGACGGGTCGGGGACGATGTCGCCCACGGCGTCCCGTTCGAGTCCCAAAGACATGAGGGCGCCGAGATAGTCGCGGTGAGAAAGCTTTTCGAGCCCGTAGCCCTTTACCGAAAGGACGGAGACGGGGTAGTCGTCCTCGGACGGCTCGTAGGGTGAGACGCAGGCCATTTTTCTTGTCACGTCGGGGTTTCCGCCGTAAAAACGGCAGACCGCGCCCACGCGCGCGAAAAAGCCTTCCGCCTCGGCCTGTTCGGTCTCGGAGAGAAAGGGTGAAAAGCGGGTCTTGCCGCTCCCTGCGGCCCGCGCCATATCGGCAAGACGGGCTTCAAGCAGTTTTTCTTTTTCCATTACGACGAAGTCGCTCCGTCACGGAGCGGGAGTCTTCTCAGAAGGAGAAGCCGCCGTCCTCGGCGGGAGCCGCTTCGGCCTCGGCCTCGGCGCCGAATCCGTCTTCGCCGGTGAAGTCGGAGTTCTCGGGCACTATGACGTAGGTGCCCGTCGCGACCTTCTTTATCTTCGCTCTGGTGGCGTAGGCGACGCCGGATACAAAGTCGATTATTCTTCTCGAAGCGTCTCTCGAGGTGGTCTCGAGATTGAGGACCACCGTCTTTTTGTCAAGCATGTGCTCGGCGATGCCGGTGCACTCGTCGCCGAAATCCTTGGGTTTTACTACTACGAATTCCATTTTTCCGCTGCCTCCCAATGTTATAGAATCTGAATATCCGCTCTTTTTTGCGGGCTTTCTGATCGAATAGGGCTTGTCGTCCTCGGGCGAAGACGCCGTCTCCTTTTCGCCGAAGATATCGTCCTCGGCGGTTTCGGTCACGCCCTCCTCGATCTCTTCCTCTTCCTCGCCGTGGAGGCCGAGGTTTTTCTTAAGGAAATCTCCAAATCCCATGTTGTTTCTCCTCTCGTTTTTTTGATATGTCAAATCATATAATCTCTTTTGCCGAATATCGCCGTGCCGACGCGGACGGCGGTGGATCCCTCCTCGACGGCGACCTCGAAATCGTTGGTCATGCCCATCGAAAGAATATCCATATAAATATTATCTATGTTTTTCGACTTAATGTCAAGAAACAAAGAATACATTTCTTTGAAATATGGTCTCGCGTCCTCGGGATTTTCGCATTTCGGGGGGATGGCCATGAGTCCGCGGACGCGGACGGCGGGGGTTTCCGAGCAAAAACGGACGAGATTTTCCGCTTCGTCGGGGTCGACGCCCGACTTCTGCAGTTCCCTGCCGATATTTACCTGAATCAAAATATCCGTTGTGACGCCGTTTTTCTGCGAAAGACGGGAGATCTCCGCGGCAAGCTCGCGGCTGTCGACCGATTCTATCAGGGCGGCGCGGCCTATGAGATATTTTACTTTGTTTTTCTGAAGTCCGCCTATCTGGTGAAAGACGGCCCGGCCGCCAAGGGCGTCGTATTTGTCGCGAAGCTCCTGCACCCTGTTTTCGCCGAAGACGGTCTGGCCAGCGGCCATGGCGGCCTCTATCATTTCTACGGGCTTGGTCTTGCTTACGGCGATAAGCGTAACGCTCCCGGGGTCGCGGCCGGCGCGAAGGGCCGCCGACGCGATGCGTTCTCTTACGCTTTTTAGGTTTTTCGCTATGTCTTCCATTTTTTATCTCCTGTCAGACGACTTTGCCGTCGAAGAGGTTTTTGCCCGAGTAGATGACCTCGTCGTATTGCGAAATGGCCGACGACGAGCCCGACGGCGGTTTGATATAGGCCATGTCGCCCTCGTATTTGACGAAAACGGCCTGTTTGAAGACGACCTGCTGTCCGACGAGGACGTAGACGCCCGTCACCCCTTCGTCGTTTTGCAGAAGCGCGGTCGACGGGACGGCGAGGACGTTTTCGGACGAGCGCAATATCTTGGCCTCGACCTTTCTCACGTTGGTAAATATCTCGGTGCCGAAGCTTCCCTCGAAGATGACGAGGGCGTCGCCTCTGAAGCTGTCGTTATAGACCGTTTCGGCGGCGAAAAGGCGGTCGCCCGCGCCCGGCACCGATATTTTCACCTGCGAGCCGACGGGATAGTCCTTGGCGACCGAGGCGTCGAGGACGGCGGCGAGATGCCACGAATAGTCGTTTACCGTCTTGCCGACGTAGCCCTCGGGCTTTTGGGACGGCTCCGAATCTTTTATAAGCGCGACGGCATCGGCTACGTTTCGGGAGGTCAGGGCGGCGTAGGTGAGGACGCTTTCGTAACCGTCGTAACGCGAGGTGAAGGAGCCGACGGCGCCCGCCCTGACGGTCTTTTCGGCCTTGGGGGCGACGGCCTTCAGCGAGGCGAGCTCGGCCTCGTATTCGGCGATCTTGCCGTCGAAGCCCTCGTTTTCGTTGAGCAAAAGCTGTTTTATGTTGAAATAGTGGGTCAGCCTGTCGGCGGCCTCGGGTATGTCGGCGTAGTCGCCCGAGGCGGACATGGCCGCGACCGAGAGGATGAGGTCGTTTATATCGTTTTCGAGCTTTAAGGCGTCCTGTCTGTAGGAAAGGTCGCCGCTTTGCAGGGCTTTAAGAGACTCGATTTTTTCGGTCAGAGACTCTATCTTTCTCACGGCCGAAAGGTCAGAGCCGACGGCGTAGAGCTTCGCCACCACCGTGTCGGCGCGGACGCGCTCGCCGTCCGAAACGTCGTAGCTTATTATTCTGTCGCCCGACTGCGTCAGGACCGTCTCCTCCCTCACGAAGGAGGCGGGGACGGTGATATACTCTGCCGAGACTACCGCCTCGGGACGGGCGGTGAGTATTTTGTCGGAGAAAATGCCGGCGCCGTTCATGACGGCGAAGACGACGGCGCAGACCACTACCACCATGACGACGAAGCGGAACCATTTTTTCTTTAACATTTACTCACCTGCCTTGAAGCGTTTCGCCATATCCTCCGCCGCGAGGCGGGGAGAGGCGTTTTTCATGTCGTACCAGCGGACGTCCATGGGAGAGAACCACGTGAGCTGCCGCTTGGCGTAGCGGCGGGAGCCGCGTTTTATATTCTCGACGGCCGTCTCAAAGTCGGTTTTGCCGTCGAAATATTCAAACAACTCTTTATAGCCTATCGCCTGCGCGGCGGTATGGGATAGGTTTTTGCCGTAAAAGCTTTTCGCCTCCGAAAGTAAGCCCTCTTCGAGCATTTTGTCGACGCGGGCGTCAATACGGGCGTAAAGGTCGGCGCGCTCGCCGTAGTTTAAGCCGCAGATATCGAAATCAAAAAGGGGCGGCGCGAGACGTGAGCGGCGGTCGAACTCGGTGCGGGTGACACCCGTAAGCTCGTATATTTCGAGGGCGCGGACTATGCGCCGAAGGTCGTTTTCGTGAAGTTTTGCGGCGGCGTCGGGGTCGA
>JAEEIO010000093.1 GCA_016281405.1 Clostridiales bacterium
AAAACCATAGGAAACACCCCGCTTATAGAGCTTCGTGGGATAAAGGCGGCGTTTTCTCTTAAAGCGGACCTTTACGGAAAAGCCGAATACTTGAATCCGACCGGCAGCGTAAAGGACCGTTCGGCTCTTTTCATGATAAAGGGCGCTTTGGAAAAAGGGATAATAGGGCGCGACTTCACCGTTATCGAGGTCACCGGCGGCAACAGCGCCGTTTCCATGGCTATGGTCTGCGCCGCGCTTTCTCTTTCCTGCGTTTTGGTCATGCCCGACGACTCCCCGAAGGAGCGAATCGCCGCCGTTGAGGCATACGGCGCCAAGGTGCTGACGACCCCCGCGAGATCGGGCACCGAAGGGGCGAAGGCGGCGGCTTTGAAGCTCAAAGAAAGGATACCGCGTTCGGTCATTTTCGACCCCTTCGAGAGCGAGGACAACGCCGAGGCTCACCGCGCAGGCACCGCGAAAGAGATAATAAAGACCGGTCTGGCAGTTGATTATATAGTCGCCGGCATCGGCACCGGAGGCACCATAACCGGCTGCGCCGAGACGATACGCCGCCATTATCCCGAGTGCTCCGTGATAGGCGTCGAGCCCGCCGATTCTCCCGTCATTTCGGGCGGCTTCCCCGCGCCGCACGGGATCACCGGCATAGGCGCGGGCTTCGTCCCGCCGATACTCAACACCTATATTTTAGACGAGATCATAAAGGTCCGAATGCCCGACGCGCTCGAGGCCAAGCGTTATCTCATAGAAAAAGAGGGCATATGCTGCGGCATAAGCTCCGGCGCGGCTCTTGTCGCCGCCATAAGCGTGGCTCAGCGCGAAGACGCGCTCGGCAAAAACGTCGTCTGCATTCTGCCCGACAAGGGCTTTTGAGGAGGACCCATGTTTTTTGAAGAAACCTTTTATCCGGGTCTTTCCGACTTCGACGAAAGCGGGCGGCTTTCGGTGCGTTCGGTTTTTGAAGCCTTTGAAAACGCCGGCGGGAGGCATTCCGACGCCGCGCGCGACAGCATAATAGATTCGTCTCACAAGGGCGTCGTATGGATAATATACGAATGGCGCGTGCGCCTTCTTCTTCGCCCCCGCGTTTCCGATCCCCTTTCGGTCACGACCTGGACGGGCGGCAAGGTGCCTTCGTCGTCCGTCTTCCGCGCCTTCACGCTCAAAACTCAAACGGGCGAAACGGCGGCTTTGGGCGAAGCCAGACTTTGCCTTTCCGATCTTGAGACCGGACGGCTTTCTCGAATAACGCCCGAGCTTATGGAATCGTACTCGCCCGAACAGACGAGAGTCTTCGACGACGCGCCGCCGAAGCTTCGCCCGCTTCCCGAATACCCGTTTGAAAAACCCTTCGTCCTGCGGCGCGCCGACCTCGATTTCAACAGGCACGTCCACAACGCCGCCTACGTCGATTTTATACCCGAGGCGCTGCCCGAAAAGGTCGATTTTTCGGAGATACGCATTTCATACGCGCGCCCCGTCAAATACGGCGACGCCGTTATGCTGAGATCGGCGAAAACGGACGCAGGATACGCCGTTTGCGTCTGCGCCGACGGCGAAGCGTGCACGCTTATCGAAATAAAATGACACGATAAAAAACAAGAGATAAAGCTTAGCTTTATCTCTTATTTTTTGAACTTATTTTTTGAAATATTCGCCCCACGGGTAAACGTCGTCGCCTCTTACGCAAAAGGCCTTCCGCGCTTTTTGCGCCATCGGGTCGTCGTTAAATGAATCTGAATAAAACTCTTCTATCAATGCGTCCGGATATTCATCAAAAAGCCGTCTCACCTTTTCTTCGCCGTGGCAGTTTATCCCGTAATATTCGCCCGTTTTTTCGTCGACCTCGGAGCATATCAGGAACTTTATCCCGAGCCGCGCGCATATCTCGCGCAGCATAAATCGCGGAGACGCCGATAAAACGATATCGTCGGGCCTTTGATTTTTGCGGTAAAAGCTCTTTATCTTTACCTCGTTTTTATCCCAGAAATCGCGCACCCACGCGTTTATATCCGGCACGGCGCGGACGAAATTGTAAAAATGCCTTTTCGCCCGCGTTTTGTTTATGATCCCCATTTTATAAGGGATGAAGCCCAAAACATAATACGGAGTCAAAAGTCTAATTTTAAGGCTTCTTTTCACACAGTACCGAAAAAAGTTCGCCGTGCTGTCGCCGTCGTATATCGTTTTGTCGAAGTCGTAAGCGTTCATTTCAAAACGGCCTTGTGGAAGACCTTTTTGCCCTTGCGTATCTTAACGCCCGCCGAAAGCTCCTCGGGCTTTACGGCGAAGCCTATCCCGGTCACCTTTTCGCCGTTTACGGTAACGCCGCCCTGCTCGATGAGACGTCTCGCCTCGCCGTTGCTCGCGACAAGGCCGCATTTCTTCATAAGGTCTATGATGCCTATGCCTTCTCCGACCTCCGCCGCGGATATTTCGGTCGTCGGCATATTGGCGTCGTCGCCCTCGCCGGAGAAGAGCGCGCGGGACGCCTGCTTCGCCTTTTCGGCTTCTTCGGTCCCGTGGACGAGGTTCGTAAGCTCGAAGGCGAGTATTTCTTTGAGCTCGTTTATGCGCGAGCCGTCCCATTTCGCCATTTCCTCTATCTCCTCAACGGGTATGAAGGTAAGGAGCTTTAAGCACTTTACGACGTCGGCGTCGTCGACGTTTCTCCAATACTGGTAAAACTCGAAAGGCGAGGTCTTTTGCGGGTCGAGCCATACGGCGCCGTTGGCCGTTTTGCCCATCTTTTTGCCCTCGCTGTTCATAAGCAGGGTGATAGTCATGGCGTAGGCGTCCTTGCCGAGCTTTTTCCTTATCAGCTCGGTGCCGCCGAGCATATTGCTCCACTGGTCGTCGCCGCCGAACTGCATATTGCAGCCGTAAGTCCTGTAAAGATGATAAAAGTCGTAAGACTGCATTATCATATAGTTGAACTCTAAGAAGGAAAGGCCCTTT
>JAEEIO010000094.1 GCA_016281405.1 Clostridiales bacterium
GTATTGGGGCCTTTGTCGCCGTCGTAGGCGCGTTTGTGGTCCATCGAGGAGACCATCGGGACGACGGTCTTGCCGTCGGTGAAGGCGAGGACGGAGACCTCGGGTCCTTTTAAGCATTCTTCAATGACGACGCAGCTTCCCGAGGCGCCGAAGACTTTATCTTCCATGGCCGCTTTGACGGCGTCTATCGCCTCTTCGCGCGTCGCGGCGACGGTGACGCCTTTGCCGAGCGCGGGCCCGTCGGCTTTGACGACAATGGGAGCGGGATTGGCGTTTATATAGGCCACGGCGGCGTTATAGTCTGTAAAGCTTTTATACTTTGCAGTTGGGATGCAGTATTTTGCCATAAGTTTTTTGGCAAAGTCCTTGCTCCCCTCTATTATTGCAGCGTCCTTGCGGGGGCCGAAGACGCGGAAACCTCTTTCTTCGAGCATATCGGTAATGCCCATTATGAGCGGGTCGTCGGGAGCGGCAACTACCATATCGGGTTTTAGGCTTTCGGCAAGCTTTACGATGCTTTCAAGGTTCGTCGCTTTGATTTCGGGAAAACACTCTGCGACGGAGGCGATCCCGGCGTTGCCGGGGACGCACCAGAGTTTATCGACGCGGGGACTTTTGGAGAGAGCAAGAGCGATGGCGTGTTCCCTGCCGCCGCCGCCGATTATAAGAATCTTCATAGGATCACCTTTTCGGTCTTTTAGTGGTGGAAAAGTCTGACGCCGGTGAAGGCCATTACCATATTATATTTGTTGCAGGTGGCTATAACGTTATCGTCTCTTATGGAGCCGCCGGGCTCGGCGACGTAGGCGACGCCGCTGCGGCGGGCGCGCTCGATATTGTCGCCGAACGGGAAGAAGGCGTCGGAGGCGAGCGAAACGCCGCTCATGGTCTTCAGCCATTCCTTCTTCTCGGCCGCGGTGAGCGCTTCGGGCCGGCTCTTGAAATAAAGCTGCCAGTTGCCGTCGGCGAGGACGTCCTCGGGGGTGTCGGAGATATAGACGTCTATCGTGTTGTCGCGGTCGGGACGGCGGATGTCATCCTTGAAAGGAAGCGCGAGGACCTTCGGGTGGCGACGGAGATACCAGACGTCCGCCTTGTTGCCCGCGAGGCGGGTGCAGTGAATTCTTGACTGCTGACCCGCGCCGACGCCGATGGTCTGGCCGCCGAGGCAGTAGCAGACAGAGTTGGACTGGGTGTATTTGAGGGTGATGAGGCCGAGGATAAGGTCGTTTATCGCGTCTTTTGAGAGAGCCTTGTTATCGGTGACTATATTTGCGAGCATGGCGGCGTCGATTTTGACTTCGTTTCTTCCCTGCTCGAAGGTGACGCCGAAGCAGTCCTTGGTTTCGACGGGGGCGGGTTTATAGTTCGGGTCGATTTTTATGACGGTGTAGTTGCCGTTTCTTTTGGTCTTTAATATCTCGAGCGCCTTCGGGGTGTAGGAGGGGGCGATGACGCCGTCGGAGACCTCGACTTTAAGGAGGTTCGCGGTGTCTTCGTCGCACTCGTCGGAGAGGGCGGCAAAGTCGCCGTAGGAGGACATTCTGTCGGCGCCGCGGGCTCTCGCGTAGGCCGAGGCGATGGCCGAGAGGGGTTTATCGCCGGTGAAATAGGTTTTACGCTCTATTTCGTCAAGCGGCTTGCCGATGGCGGCGCCTGCGGGGCTGACATGCTTGAAGGAGGCGGCGGAGGGCATTCCCGTGGCCTCTTTGAGTTCCTTAACGAGCTGCCAGCTGTTGAAGGCGTCTAAAAGATTTATATAGCCTGCGCGGCCGTTCAATATCTCTATGGGGAGGTCGCTTCCGTCCTTCATAAAGACGCGGGACGGCTTCTGATTGGGGTTGCAGCCGTATTTGAGCATCATTTCGTTCATTTTATTATCCTCACTTGAGTTTATTTATTATTCTGGTTTCGGACTTGCCTGTGCCGACGTCGATATAACGGACGAAGAGGGATACTTTGTTATCTTCGTTAAGGGCGTTCCAGATTTTGTCGGCGAAGGCGTCGATATCGTTTTCAGTGGCGAAGGCGACGGGTTCGCCCTCGAAGGATGGTATCGGCGAACCGTCGTCGACGTAGGTGTGGATAATGTGTCCGACGCCCGCGACGGGTTCGGAGTAGTCGAAGGTATAGCGCGAGCAAGCCTCGCCCTTACCGTCGGCGCATTTGAGTATTGAGAGCTTATAGCCGCATTTGGCGACGTCGAATATGCCCGAAATGCGGGGTGTGAAGTTCGGCTCGTCGGGTTCGAAGCGGCGGGTTTTGAGCGCTTTGGTGAAGCACTCCCCTTTTTCAAGGAATTTGTAAATCGTATCGGTCTGGTCGCCGTTGGTGACTATCTGCTTGTTTTCATAGACGCGGACGGGATAGTAGATGATGAGAGAGGGGTCCTTCATTTTGCGGGGGTCGAAGGCCTCGGTTTTGACGTTTTCGCCGACTTTTAAGAAGATCCTGTTTCGGCTGTTTTCACTTCTGCCCATTATGAAATAGGCTATGGCCGCTTTTTTGCCGTCGGGCGTGAGTCCCATGGCGACGCCGCGGCCGGGGTAGGTCTTGGAGGAGAGGTATTCGGAGAGGTCGACTGTTTTCATTTTGGCACTTCCTTTTATATTACTTCATTACAAAGCATTTCGAGGGCCTCGGGTAGTATTTTCCACTCGGCCTCCTCCATTACGCGGCGCTGTAAGGTCTCGGGGGTGTCGCCATCCTTTACGTAAACCGCTTTCTGAAGGATTATTCTGCCGCCGTCGGTTATTCCGTTTACGAAATGGACGGTGGCGCCCGTCACCTTGACGCCTCTCGCAAGGGCCGCTTCGTGGACTTTCAGGCCGTAGAAGCCGTCGCCGCAAAAGGAGGGTATCAGCGAGGGGTGGACGTTTATGATTTTATCGGGGTAGGCCTCGATCAGCTTCTCGCCGATTATGACGAGAAAGCCCGCGAGGACTACGAGTTCGGCGCCGATGGATTTCAGAAGTGACAAAAGCGCGTCGGTGTAACCCTCGGAGTCGGCGCCGAAGGACTTGCGGTCAAGAACGTAGGATGGAATACCCGCATTCTTCGCGCGTTCGAGGGCGAAGACGCCCGGTTTACTCGATATAACGCCGCAAAACTCGCAGTTTGCGAGTCTGCCGCTATTTTTGGCGTCTATCAACGCCTGAAGGTTGGTGCCGCCGCCCGAGACGAGGACTGCAACTTTTTTCATATTCTACCTCACGTCAGTCGGTGATTATCACGCGGTCGGGCAGTTCGTCGATATATCCGAGGCGGATGACCTTTTCGCCCGTGGATTCGAGGCTGTGCACCGCCTTATCGGCTTCGGCTTCGGAGACGCAGACGACCATGCCGACGCCCATGTTGAAGGTGTTATACATATCGCGCTCTTTTATGCCGCCAGTGTGGGCGATGAGACCGAATATCGGCGGGACGTCGTAGGAGCTTTTACTGATGACGGCGGTCTTACTGCTGTCGAACATTCTCGGGACGTTTTCGTAGAAGCCGCCGCCCGTGATGTGCGATATGCCTTTGACCTCGACCTGTTTCATAAGTTCGAGGATCGATCTGACGTAGATGCGGGTGGGCTTTATGAGCTCTTCGCCGAGAGTGCAGCCGAGGTCTTCGCAGTAGAAGTGGATATTTTTCTCGGAGATGTTGAAGACGCGGCGGACTAAAGAGAAGCCGTTCGAGTGGACGCCGTTTGAGGCAAGACCCAAAAGAACGTCTCCTTTTTGTATTTTGCTTCCGTCTATCATCGCTTTTCTGTCGACGAGGCCGACGGAAAAGCCCGCTATATCGTATTCGTTTTCAGGATAGAAGCCGGGCATTTCGGCGGTCTCGCCGCCTATGAGCGCGGCGCCCGCCTGACGGCAACCGTCGGCGACGCCCTTTACTATCTCGGCGACGCGCTCGGGGACGTTTTTGCCAAGCGCGATATAATCGAGGAAGAAGAGCGGCGCGGCGCCCGAGCAGACTATGTCGTTTACGCACATGGCGACGGCGTCTACGCCGACGGTGTCGTGTTTATTGAGGCAGAAGGCTATTTTTAATTTGGTGCCCACGCCGTCGGTGCCCGAGACGAGCACGGGGTCTTCCATGCCCGCAAAATCGGGACGGAAGAGACCGCCGAAGCCGCCGAGTCCGCCTATAACGCCTTTGGTGCGGGTGGCCTCGACGTAGCCCTTTATGAGTTCTACCGCTTTGTAGCCCGCGGTCACGTCTACGCCCGCGGCCTTATAGCTTTCGCTGTAGCTGTTTTCCATATATAACCTTCTTATTCTCCAAGGACGCGTTTAAGCATCTCGTGATAGGCTCCCTCGACGTTGCCGAGGTCTCTTCTGAAGCGGTCCTTATCGAGCTTTTCACCCGTCTTGGCGTCCCAGAAGCGGCAGGTGTCGGGCGAGATCTCGTCGGCGAGGATTATCTTGCCGTCGGAGGTTTTGCCGAACTCTATCTTGAAGTCGATAAGGTCGACGCCTATTGACTTGAAATAGTCGACGAGGACCTTGTTTATTTTGAAGGCGTAGGAGGCGATGATATCGAGTTCTTCCCTGGTGGCAAGCTCCATGGCGAGGGCGTGCCAGTCGTTTATCATCGGGTCGCCGAGTTCGTCGTTCTTATAGGA